>DOMR01000099.1:0-2525 GCA_003509845.1 Chitinophagaceae bacterium
TGGGTTTTCATCTACTAATGCACGAATACTATTTAATGCATTAAAAATAAAATGCGGATTAATTTGCGACTTGATTGTTTTTAATTCTAATTCCTTGATTAAAGATTCCAGCTTTATTTTATTAATTGCTTCAGAATTACTGAACTCTATAAAATGCCAAAGCATGTATACCGAAATCCAAATTAATGAAATGGGAGTGTCAAATACAAGACTTATAAAAAAGCGTTTTGTAACCCTAGCCGTATTCCATTCTGAAACTATACTTTGAATATGTAAACTAGGCAACGTGTATTGTGTCATTCTTCGTCCAGCATCGTACAACTTAAAAATTTCAAAAATGCTGCTAATTAAAAAGCTAAACAAAACAGCATACCCAAAAAATAACAACAAAATTTTCCACCATTGGCCCGATGGCATGGGTGGGCGAAGTCCTACCCTTAAAATAAGTAGTCTCAATAAATGAGTTAAACTTAGCCCCAACAAAAGATTGATAAACATTCTTGGATAAAAAACAGGGCTCAATTGCCTTTCTAGTACGTAGGAAAAAAAGATCAGGGTTAGCCCATAACTGAGCCATCCTCCAATTTGACACATCCAATACCTAGTTTGATTGTTTTTCATCTTCTCAAATTTACTCCAATTCCAGCTGTAATTAGGGCCAGTTTGGGATTAATGGTCGAATAGCTGGTTACACGGCAATGATTTTCGTCATTTTAAACTTTTGCTATATTTTTATGTTATTAACTTACTTTTACATTCCAAATTGTTTTAATGCAAATAACAGCCGGACCTCTTTTAAATACCATCAATACACCTCAGGACTTGAAAAAAGTGAGCAGGGAACAATTGCATCAGGTATGTAATGAATTAAGACAATACATTATTGATGTTGTTAGTATTCATGGAGGCCACTTTTCTGCAAGCCTTGGTGTAGTGGAACTTAGCGTGGCATTGCATTATGTTTACAATACCCCTTATGATCAATTAGTTTGGGATGTAGGTCATCAGGCTTATGGACACAAAATTTTAACAGGTCGTCGCGATCAATTTATTACCAACAGAAAATACAAGGGTTTAAGTGGTTTCCCAAAAAGAAGTGAAAGCGAATATGACACTTTTGGTGTGGGTCATTCCTCTACCTCCATCTCAGCAGCGCTCGGAATGGCCATGGCTGCCAAATACAAGGGCGAAAATAGGAAGTCAGTGGCAATCATTGGGGATGGCTCCATGACAGCTGGTATGGCTTTTGAAGCAATGAATCATGCAGGTATTGCAGATAGTGATGTGCTGATCATTTTGAATGATAACAATATGAGCATTGACCCCAATGTTGGGGCTTTAAGAGAATATTTAACAGATATTAGTACTTCACCCACTTATAATAAAGTGAGGGATGAAATTTGGAACTTAATGGGTAAATTACCTATTGGTAAAAACTTTACCCGTGAAATGGCTTCTAAAATGGAAGCAAGTGTAAAAGGAGTTGTTTCCAAAAGCAGTAATATTTTTGAAGCGCTACAACTTAGATATTTTGGCCCAATTGATGGACATAATATTGCCAATTTGGTGGATACTTTGAATGACCTCAAGGAAATTCCTGGACCTAAATTATTGCATATCATTACGGTAAAAGGAAAGGGTTATGCATTGGCTGAAAAAGACCAAACCAAATGGCATGCCCCAGGTTTGTTTGATAAATTAACAGGGGAAATAATTAAGAAAAAAATTGAAACCCCGCAACCGCCAAAATACCAAGATGTATTTGGACATAGTATTGTTGAATTGGCAAAAGTTAACCCGCAAATTATGGGCGTAACGCCTGCAATGCCAAGTGGCTCTTCTTTAAAATTCATGATGGATGAGATGCCACACCGCGCATTTGATGTGGGCATTTGTGAACAACATGCAGTGACTTTAAGTGCTGGACTTGCAACGCAAGGCATCAAAGTTTTTTGCAACATTTATTCTTCCTTCATGCAACGCGCATATGACCAAGTCATTCATGATGTTGCTATTCAAAAATTACCTGTTGTATTTTGTTTGGATCGCGCTGGTTTGGTTGGGGAAGATGGTCCAACACATCATGGTTGTTATGATATTGCTTTTTTCAGATGCATCCCAAATATGATTATTAGCGCACCCATGAACGAACAAGAATTGCGCAATTTAATGTACACCGCACAACTTCCTGAAACCAACCTGCCATTTGTCATTCGTTATCCAAGAGGAGAAGGCGTGATGGTGGATTGGCAAAAACCTTTTGAGAAAATAGAAATTGGCAAAGGCCGCAAACTGAAGGATGGTAAGGATATCGCAATTTTAAGTTTTGGACACCCTGGTAATTTTGTTCAAACAGCGATTCGCAATTTACGCCCAGAAGGTATTGACCCAGCGCATTATGATATACGATTTGTAAAACCTTTGGATACCGATTTATTACATGAAGTATTTCAAAACTATTCCATGATTATCACTGTGGAAGATGCAACAGTATTAGGTGGCTTTGGTTCAGCTATTTTAGAATT
>DOMR01000099.1:2711-5728 GCA_003509845.1 Chitinophagaceae bacterium
AATAAAATTCCAGAAAGAATAATTATAGTTGGTAAAATAAAGTGGCATTTTTAAAATACACTTTCTCCTGATCAATTACTGGTAAACAATTTTCAATGATTTCTCGGTAGGCATTGATGGATTTAACAAACCCGCCCGCCAATAAAGATACTGGCCAATCGCCCCCACAAAAACAACGATCCGTTCCAAATTGTTCTAACGCATACTCAATACTAGCTTGAATATCAGCGGATGTCCAAGTTTCAAATTGGCCAGTAGCCAAAGCTAATCCTGAAATTTTTGCATATATATTTTTATGAGTTGCCGCCAACTTTATATTGGTGCGCCAAATATCCATTTCTGATTGGTGAGGTATTGGTGGATTATTCAAATGATCCAGTACTAAATTTAAACTAGGGATTTTTTCAGCAATGGTGATTGCCGCTTTTAAATGCGCTTCCTTCACGCCCACAATATCATAGGTGATATGATGGTGTGCTAAAATTTTCAAGCTTTCAATCACCTTATCTTGCAACAACCAATGATCGTTGGCTTCGTTATGAATTAAGTGCCGAATGCCTTTAATGTAAGGCTGGGTTGCTTTCCAATTTTCAATAAGTGCCTGTGTTTTTGATGGATCTTCTAAGGGTACCCAACCCACAACCCCTTTGATCCAATCATTTTGCGCTGCTGCGCTTAACATTAATTCAGTATCCTCCAAATTATTTGCAGCTTGCACTAAAACAGCAGTCGTCACATTGACTTTTGATAATTGCGGATATAATTCTTCAGGTAAATAATTGCGGGCTAAAATGGAGTCATCTCCTTGCAACCAACTATAATGAACTTTGATCAAGTCCCAAATATGTACATGGGTATCTATAATGGGTATCGACATAATTAAAATAAATTTATATCGCTGAAATTCAACTGCACCTTACTAATTTAAACTTGGATCAAAATCGCCTTCATCCAAAGTTGATTCATCTACTGCTTCATCCTTGAAAGCTTCTAAATTAGGGGTTTCATAAGAATCAAAGGTATCAATATGCCCAGGTTCAAGATCTTCTTCGCGATTTTCATTCCATTCAATAATGAAATTATTTCGTCCTTCGCCCACCAGTAACTTCATATATTTTTGTTGCGCTAATTCAAGGATAGATAAGAAAAAGAACAATGCTTGAACACGGTCCTGACAAACATCAAATACTTTTTCAAAAGCGACTGTCTTCCCTTCTTGCACTGTTTTCAATAAATACTCCCTACTACTTTCCATCGTATAGTTATACCTAACAACAGTATGTACCGGACGATTTTGTCGTTCTTGCAAACGGGTCATTACTTTTTCAAATGACTTCATCAGTTTAAATAAAGTAACTGTTTGCAACTCGGTTCCTTCCGCAGCTTCTTCACCAACAATAGACATTTCTTGTTTGATATTCCCACGCTTCATCATCAACATTCTTAGGGATTCCAAATCAGCCATTTGCACTGCAGCTTCCTTATACTTTTTGTATTCAAGAATTTTATCAATCAATTCTTGTCTTGGATCAATTTCATTTCCTGAAGCATCTAACTCCTTTCTTGGTAATAATAATTTTGCCTTAATACGCATTAAGGTAGATACGAACAAGATGAACTCGCTACTTAATTCGATATTCAACTTTTCCTCTTGATGGATAAAGTCCAAAAAATCATTGATAATTTTAGTGATTTGAATATTATAGATATCCATTTCGTCACGCTCAATAAAAAAAAGCAATAAGTCAAATGGCCCCTCAAATTGGTCCACTTTGATCGAATAATTAGTATGCTGGCTCATACCTACAAAGAAAAGGAATCGTGTTTAAATTAGCGTTAATTGATAGATTATTTATCCACTTTTAAACAAATTAATAGCATCTTTGCCCAAATTTAACTTCATGAACAAAAAGTTGATCAATTGGAGCATTTTTATACTACTTTCTGTTATTTGGGGAAGCTCCTTTTTATTGATGAAGATAGGAATGCAAGCCGGCACCGTGCAATTGAGCCCCTACCAAGTTGCTTCCTTAAGGATGGTATTCGCGGGTATTGTACTAGTGCCTTTCGCGTTTAAAGCCTTGAAACAAATCCCTAAAAATAAATTAGGCCTCGTTATTTTATCGGGTATTATTGGCAATTTTATACCTGCTTACTTATTCTGTATCGCTGAAACAAAAATTGATAGTGCTTTGGCTGGTATACTCAATTCACTTACGCCATTATTCACCATTATCGTAGGAATGCTTATTTTTAAAATCAGTATCGACCCAAAAAAAATTGGAGGCATATTATTGGGATTAGTAGGATTGTGTATTTCGGTGGTGGCCGGAAAAACGCTGCATTTTGAAAATATTTCCTTTAGTGTTTTTATTATCCTAGCTACTATTTGCTATGGCTTCAATGTGAATATGGTAGGCAAGCATATGCAAAATATTAGTGCAATCAATATTGCTTCACTTGCATTTTCATTTTCCATTATACCAGCCATTTTAATTTTATTTTGGACTGGTTATTTTAATTATGATTTCACTAACCCTGCTTTATTAAATGCAACTTTAGCAAGTGGTACCTTGGGCGTAATCAATACCTCCATTGCCTCTATATTATTTTATGTTTTAGTGAAACGTGCAGGTATTTTATTTGCATCCACCGTGACCTATGCAATTCCATTTGTTTCCTTAGCCATGGGTTTGTTATACAATGAAGCAATACATCCAATGCGCCTATTGGGCCTCGCTATTATACTATGTGGTGTTTATATTGTAAATAAAAGAAGCACCGCCAAATAACTTATACGGTCATCATTTCTTTTTCCTTGGCTTCTAAATGTTTTTCAACCAACGCAATATATTTATCAGTCAATGATTGAATGGTATCTTCCGCGCCTTTACAAATATCTTCACTCATGCCATCCTTCTGCAATTTTTTTACTTGCTCAATATGATCTCTTCTGATATTGCGAATAGCTACTTTGCTAACTTCTCCTTCACCACTTGCCTTTTTAAATAATTCCT
>DOMR01000193.1:0-3626 GCA_003509845.1 Chitinophagaceae bacterium
TACACTGCTACCGTCTGGATTCACCTTAGCTGATGTAAAATCATCCATATTACATTCATTGACTAAAGTGCCATTTAAAACTATTGAAATCATTTTTCCTTTACAAGTAATAGTGAAGTGATTCCATTCTCCTGCAGGCTTTAACGATTTGTTGGTCGCAGGCTTACGTCCAAAAATAGCTGCACATTGCCAAGTGGGCGCTGCTTTGCTCCATTGCTTTGAATAATCATCTGCAATTTGTATTTCAACAGAATTCGGAATCCACTCTACAATATCAGTTGCATGAACAATAACGCCACTATTGGTGCCATCCGCATTTTGAAAATCTAAATCCAAAATAAAATCATCGTATTCGTCAAAGCTCCAAATTGCATCATCCTTACTTGCAGTGATCACCCCACTTGAATCCTTCCAAATTGATTTATCATAAATTGCCTTTGATAAATTATTGCCGAATAAATTTTTCCATCCTTTGCCCATGGGCTGCCCTTGAACAACAATAGGTGTATTTTGTGCGCTAACCTGGAGGACTATGGTAATGAATAAGAAGAATAAAACAAATTGAATTTTTTTCATGAGATTGATTTGATAATTTTTACCTTTTGTCGCTAATTATTCTATTTCACCTAGTTATTTTGTTAAGCCAGATCAAATTGCTTTTAAAGGCGGGTATGCAAATATTTGCTTCTCTAAATTTATCATTTTTTGCTTAAATACCGGTCAACTATTTATCTATAATATAGCTAGTCCGACTAATTATTTTCATTGCGAATGGCAATTCCCTTTCTTGCCTTATTTTGAACACCATTTTCAATACTTAGTGCGCCATTTACCCACACATATTTTATGCCCTTACTATATTGGTGTGGTTGATTATATTCTGATGCATCTGAAATTTCATCCTCATCAAAAATGACAATGTCAGCAAAATAACCTTCTTTAATTAAGCCCCTATTTTTTAAATTAAATTTTTGTGCGGGTAGGCTAGTCATACGTCTTATGGCTTCCTCTAAACTAATGACGCCTATGGTTTTAACATATCTTCCGAGTACCCTTGCATTGGTCCCATAAGCACGTGGATGCGGCATTCCGGAACCAAAATTGACAATACCCGCATCACTTGCAAACATATTAAATGGGTACTTCATGATTGTTTTTACATCTTCTTCGCTCATGCCATGATAGATCATTTGTGCGCCGCCTTTTTCAATCATTTGAATGATTGTTTCCGCTTCTTGTTTGGCATTATTTTTATTTCCTTTTAAAATATTTATTTCTTCAATACTTTTTCCATTATAAGTTGAATCAGCACTATAATTTGCAACAACCGCATAACTAAAATGTTTTAATCCTCTTTTTTTGATGATACCCATACTGTGTGCTGCTACTTTTTTTCTGATACTCGGATTTTTTAATCTTGACATGATTGAATCCTGTCCATCTGCTAATACCCAATCCGGAAGTAATACACTAAGCTGTGTACTGCTTGCAGTATAAGGGTATTGATCAATCGTAACATCAATACCTTCCTTCCTTGCATTAATAATTAATGGAATTGTTTCCTTACTTCTTCCCCAATTATTTTGCCCACTAACTTTAAAATGTGAAATTTCAACTGGAATATTTGCTTCACGACCAATATTAATTGCTTCATTAATTGCATCTACCACTTTATCTTCTTCATATCTAATATGTGATGCATACACACCACCATTATTGGATACTACTTTAGCAAGTCGAACAATTTCTGAAGTAGGCGCATAAGTACCAGGGATATAAATTAAACCCGTGGACATACCAGCGGCGCCATCTTTCATTGCTTGCTGTGCTAATTGTTCCATCTGCATTAACTCTTGTTCCGTGGCATTCCGATTCGCAGTGCCCATGACTTGTTTACGTATGGTATTGTGTCCAATGAGAGATGCAATATTTATAGCAACGCCGACGGAATCAATAGTATTAAAATATTTTTTTAAGCTTTCCATTGAACCACCACAGTTGCCTGTAATTACGGTGGTTACACCATCATAAATAAAATTAGAAGCCAATGGGTTTCTAATTGCTGCATTTTCAATATGCCCATGAACATCAATAAAACCCGGTGAAATAATGAACCCTTTTGCATCAATTTCTCGTGTCCCTTTCCAACTTTGTAAATTTCCAATGGCTACAATTTTATCTTTTGTAATTGCCACATCCTTATACTGCCATTGATTTCCCATGCCATCTATTAATTTACCATTTCGGATGATATAATCTGCAGTTTGCCCATGACTATTTAAAATAGATAAAAAAGTTAAAGCGATAAGTATGATTTTTTTCATTATAACATTTGTTTATTGTAAGATGTATACTTGATTTATAAAGCTAATTTATATTTTATACTCGTTAAGATAATTTTAACAATTTACCATTTATGGTCCTTATAAATTTATGAATAATTACTTTACCAGTCCGATGACGGATAAAATATTAGCCTCCTTTTTTTGGAAAAAAGACCAAGATTATTTAGCTTGAGAGTACTTAAACCAAATCATTAAAACCATTTTACTTATGAGTCAACCTATTAATGCAAATCGTCTGTTTTATGCGAGCTGCTTTGCACTTATCACGACTGCTTTTTCATTCAGTATCCGTGCTGGAATTTTAACACAGTTGGGTACAGAAATGAATTTAGACACCGTACAATTGGGAACCATTAATTCCATGTGGTTTCTTGGATTCCCGATTTCCATGATCTTAGGCGGAATTTTTTATTCTTACATTGGTCCAAAATTAATTATGCAAATAGCATTGGTCGCACATGCTGTTGGTATTTTAATGACTATTTATGCAGTTGATTACAACACACTATTAATCTCAACCCTATTGATAGGCTTGGGTAATGGATGTACGGAAGCAGCTTGTAATCCAATGATTGCCGATTCCTATTCTGGTATTGAAATGAACAGCAAATTGAATCGTTTCCATATGTGGTTCCCTGGTGGAATTGTATTGGGAGCCTTGGTTTCAAAATTCATGACAGATGCGAATATGCAGTGGCAAGCACAAATTTGGGTTATTTTAATTCCTACTATTATTTATGCAGTCTTGTTTTATGGTCAAAGTTTTCCTAAACCAAGAATTGGAGACAATTCAGTATTGGCGAATTTTAAAGCCATGTTGAATCCTTTATATTTATTTATGGCCGCATGTATGGCTTTAACTGCAATATCTGAATTTGGACCACAACAATGGGTTGGACCAATTTTAGCAAAAGCAGGCGCTAGTCCAATGTTAATTTTAGCATTGGTGACTGGTTTAATGGCGGTGGGCAGATATTTTGCTGGACCATTAATTAAGAAATTAAATACAGTGGGTGTATTACTTGGCTCGGCTGTGTTTGGTGTTATTGGCTTATATATGATGAGTACCATGCAGGGATCTATGCTTTATGTAGCTGCAGTATTTTATGCATTAGGTATTTGTTATTTCTGGCCTAATATGTTGGGCTATATCGCTGAAAACCTTCCTGAAACAGGGGCACTAGGTCTTTCTATATTAGGCGGCATTGGTATGTTCTCCTCTTCTATGTTTCAACCCGTTATTGGTGCTTGGATCAGAGACAATAAAGTGGTCGCTGAAGC
>DOMR01000193.1:3732-4046 GCA_003509845.1 Chitinophagaceae bacterium
GCATTTACTGCTTTGTACTTTTTTGGAAAAAAGAAACAAGTAGCTTAAGTCATTAGGTGTTTTATAAAAAAGATCCCCTCTGATTTTTCGGAGGGGATCTTTTTTTAATAGAAGTATTGCTTAAGTTGAATCAGTTGATTCGCTATGGGTTGCGTGTTCCAATGAGTATGAATTGCCATTGCAGCACCCAAACTTGAAGCTTGAGATAAGGTAGCAGCAAATACTTTTTTATTTGGATAAGCTGCAGCTAATAAATGCATGAATACTGGATTATTGCTAAAGCCACCATCCACAAATATTTGGTCAACATCTGC
>DOMR01000193.1:4246-4583 GCA_003509845.1 Chitinophagaceae bacterium
CCTGCAAATAAGCGAGAAGCCTTAATTGGATTTCCAGTGTAGGAAATATAACACAAACAATCCTGCTTTAATTCGGCCTCAGTAAGCACGCTTTGATTAAAAGGATTCAAGCTAATACACCAGGTACCTGTTGAAATTAATACATAGGGTGCTTGAAAGGAATGTATATAAGGCACCAAGGCTGCTGAGCTATCATGAAGACCAATCCCCACTTTTAAGGGTTGGGGAACTAATGGCACAGCTACTTCAATGACTTCATCACTTTTTTTGATGGGCGCTAGTTTATCAAGGATGCTTTCCTGACTTACCCAGTCATGGTATTGCTTTGTATTAAAAT
>DOMR01000283.1:0-1866 GCA_003509845.1 Chitinophagaceae bacterium
ATTGTAATGACCAAGGCAAAAAAATGGGGTAAGAATATCAATGGGGTCATGATGGTGATCAATTTTGTGCAGGTATGTTTGGCAACCATGATTGTTGGCTTGTATATTTTTGATTTCAAATTAGGCAGTAGTCCATTTATATTATTAAGACATGAAATGACCTGGCCTATTTTATCACGTCCTGATTACTTACAATTTGTAAAAGATGGTACTGGATTAAATACCACTTTGCAAAATTATTGGATGGTGATACATCCACCGGTATTATTTTTAGGTTTTGCATCCACCACAATTCCATTTGCATTTGCAGTAGCAGGATTATTAAAAAAAGATAACAATTGGATGGATTCTGCTTTGCCATGGGCCACTTTCTCTGCAGGGATATTTGGATTAGGTATTATGATGGGCGCTGCTTGGGCATATGAAAGTTTAAACTTTGGCGGCTATTGGGCTTGGGATCCAGTGGAAAATGCTTCCTTGGTTCCTTGGTTGGTATTAGTTGCTGGTATTCATACTTGTTTAATTTATCGAAAAAAAGGAACGAGTTTAAAAGCAACTTATTTATTCTTGGGATTAAGTTTTTTGTTGGTTTTATATTCCACCTTTTTAACACGCAGTGGAATTTTAGGAGATACTTCAGTGCATGCTTTCACTGATCTGGGTATGAATGCACAATTACTTGGCTATTTATTAATATTTGTCATTCCTTATTTTGGATTACTTATTTTCAGATTAAAAGATTTAAAAGAGCCACAGGAGGAAGATGAAATAAGCAGTCGTGAGTTTTGGATGTTGGTGGGTTCCTTGGTTTTGTTTTTATCTGCTGTTGTAATTATTGCCATTACTTCCATTCCTGTATTTAATAAAATATTTGGTACTAAAATTGCGCCACCGGAGGATCCAGCATTCGCACATAATCAAGTACAAATTTTTGTTGCCATTATCATTGGAATTTTAACTGCTATTGGACAATATTTAAAATTCAAAGCCACGAGTGCGGAAAATTTTATCAAAAATATTAAATGGCCATTAATAGTAACCGCAATATTAAGCGCGATTATTTTTTATTTTATAGGCATTGCATATGAAGAAAAAGGAATTGGTTATTTGGGTGCTTTATATGTGGGTGTGGTGGCTGCCACATTCGGGATTGTTGCAAACACTTTTTATTGGTTCAATATTTTAAAGGGTAAATTAAAATCTGCAGCTGCAAGTGTGGGACATATCGGATTCACCATGGTCTTATTGGGTATATTAATTTCTTCTTCCAATAAAACAGTATTAAGTTGGAATACTACAGGGATATCTCCTTTAAAAGAAGATAATGCTAAAAACAATCCAACGGGGAATCCTAGAGAAAATATCACTTTATTTGAAGGGGTGGAAACAGATATGGGCAAGTATATGGTCACTTATCAAAGAGATACCTTGGATGGCTTAGACAAACGTTTTTTTGAATTAAACTTTAAAGAGAAAAAATCGGATCATAGTTTCTTATTGTATCCAGATGTATTGAAAAATAATAAGATGGAAGGGTTTTCGGCAAACCCATCTTCCAAGCACTATTGGAATAAAGACATTTTTGTTTATGTGACTTCATTTCAAGATCACAGTGAGGAGGATACGACGAGTTTTAAGCCACATCAAATTGCGATTGGTGATTCCATTTTTTATAGCAATGGAACTATTAAGCTGGATAATGTTTTAATTAATCCAAATCCCAAAGCTGCTGCTGGTACCAATGAGTTAGTATTGCAAATGACGGTGACCTCAAAAGAGGGGCTGAAGTTTGAAGCGAAGCCAGGTATCCTATTAGAAGGGATGACATTGAATCAAGAGTTGGATACGGTAAAAGCGCAAAATTTA
>DOMR01000283.1:2058-20121 GCA_003509845.1 Chitinophagaceae bacterium
ACTGAAAAAGTTAAAATCTAAATAAAAAGGTTACCTCTTTGGGAAATGGGTATTAATTAAAAGAATGAAGCAAATCCAAAAATATATTGTCATCCTCATTTTCCTGGGAGTAGCTCCCTTGGTGATTTATGCGCAACAATTTACGGATACTTTACGTGTGGAGGCTTTTATCACACTTGAAGGGGATACCATTCCGCAATCTTGGCTACCTACGGTTGAAGTTTCAGCTAAGCAAACCAATTACTGGAGAAAGTATTGGAAAGATTGGACAAGGCTTCGCAATGCGGTTTATGTGACTTATCCCTATGCAAAATCGGCGAGTAAAGTGATTAGTGAAGTGAATGCGCAATTGGTAAATGTAAAAGATGAAACCAAGCGAAAGCAAATCATCAAATCAAGAGAAAAGGAATTAAAAAAAGAATTCGCGGATAAAATCACCAATTTGTCGGTATATCAAGGTAAGGTATTAATGAAGCTTATTAATCGCGAAACGGGTAATAACTGTTATAATTTAATTAAAGAATTTAAAGGTGGTTTAAGTGCTGGAGTTTGGCAGGCAGTCGCCTTTGTATTTGGAAGTAGCTTGAAGCAACAATATGATCCTGCTGGAGATGATCAAGAACTTGAAAAAATTGTCAAGGAAGTTCAAAAGCTCTATGGCTATCGGGGGTAGTTTGTTTTGTAATTAAGGTAGGTATTTGACACCTATTTTGTACCTTTGCCCGAATTGATTGTGACTCATGAGCGAAGAAAAAAGTTTAAATTTTATTGAAGAAATCATCACGAATGATTTAGCGGAAGGAAAATGTAATTCCATCTTGACCAGATTTCCTCCTGAACCCAATGGTTATTTGCATATTGGACATGCCAAAAGTATATGTTTAAACTTTGGTTTAGCGACTCGTTTTGGAGGCGCCACTAATTTGCGTTTTGATGATACCAATCCGACGACCGAGGAAACAGAATATGTGGACAGTATAAAAGCAGATGTGCAATGGCTGGGTTTTAAATGGGTGAAAGAATGTTATGCTTCAGATTATTTTGATCAATTATATCAATATGCTATTCAGTTAATTGAAAAAGGAGTGGCTTATGTGGATGATAGTAGTCCAGCCGAAATTGCCCTTCAAAAAGGAACGCCCACCATGGCTGGCACTGGGAATGACTTCAGAAATAGAAGCATTGCCGAAAACTTAGCATTATTTAATGAAATGAAGGAAGGCAAGTATGCCGATGGAGCTAAAGTGTTACGCGCTAAAATTGATTTAGCAAGTCCGAATATGCATATGCGTGATCCTTTATTATATAGAATTAAAAGGGCAACACATCATCGAACCGGAGATACTTGGTGTATATATCCCATGTATGATTTTGCCCATGGTCAAAGTGATGCTATTGAAAATATTACACACTCTATTTGTACTTTGGAATTTATACCGCATCGTCCTTTGTATGAATGGGGTATCGAGCAATTAGGTATTTTTCCTTCCAAGCAATATGAGTTTGCGCGCCTAAATATGACTTACACCATTATGAGTAAGCGTAAATTATTACAATTGGTCACGGAAGGGCATGTGACAAGTTGGGATGATCCAAGAATGCCGACCATTAGTGGTATGCGTCGCAGAGGATATACGCCTGAAAGTATACGTGATTTTTGTGAGCGCATTGGTATTGCAAAGCGTGAAAATATTATTGATTTTAGTTTATTAGAATTTTGTGTAAGAGAGCAATTGAATAAAATTGCACAACGCAGAATGGTGGTGACAGACCCAGTTAAATTAATCATTACCAATTACACGCATGCGGAGGAGATGCTCAGCTCTGAAAATAATCCAGAAGATACAGAAGGTGGCGTAAGACAAGTGCCGTTTAGTAATGAGTTATGGATTGAGCGAGATGATTTTATGGAAGAGCCGACAAAAAAATATTTTAGATTGGGTCCTGATTTGATGGTACGTTTAAAAAGTGCCTACATTATCAAGTGTGATCGTTTTGAAAAAGATGCAGCCGGTAAAGTGCAAACTATTTATGCAAGCTACTTTGATAACAGTAAAAGTGGCGCTGACACATCCGGACTTCATGTAAAAGGTACTTTACATTGGGTGAGCGCAAAGCATGCAGTGCCAGTGGTCTTAAATGAATATGATCGCTTATTCAATGTGGAAGATGTAGCCAATGCGGAAGGAGATTTCAAGGAGTATATTAATCCTAATTCATTAAATACAACAACAATTGCATGGGGTGAGCCTGCATTGTTAAACGATGCGCCTGAAATGCGCTTCCAATTTTTAAGAAAAGGATATTTTTATCAGGATACAACAAGAACAAAGGATAAATTGGTATTTAATCGTACGGTAACATTGAAAGATGCTTGGGCGAAAGAGCAAAAAAAATAATTAAGCATGTTAACCCTGGAAAACTTTAAGGAACAATGGGAAAGAAAGTTTCCAGACATTAGTTTAAAGCACACTCATTTTTTATTAGCAGTGAGTGGCGGTTTGGATAGTGTAGGTTTAACCTATTTGATGCATTTGCTAGGCGCAAAATGCACCATTGCGCATGTTAATTTTCAATTAAGAGGGGAGGAAAGTAAGCGCGATGAGCAGTTTGTCACTGACTTTGCCAATCGATTGCAAATACCATTCAAAGTAAATCGTTTTGAAACTGCGGCTTATGCGGAAACCTATAAGATGGGTATTCAGCAAGCGGCTAGAGAAATTAGGTATGCTTGGTTTGATCAATTAATGAAGGAAATCAAAACCAGTGTAGGGGAGACTAATGATAAAGTGGTTTTACTAACTGCACATCATGCTGATGATCAGGTGGAAACCGTTTTGATGCAATTGTTCCGTGGTACTGGATTACATGGACTCACTGGAATCCCAGATTTTCGTAATGATAGTATTCAGGTTTGTAGACCCTTACTAGGGTATACGAAAAATCAAATCAGGCATTTCGCAAAGGAATATTCATTGACTTTTGTGGAAGATAGTTCCAATGAAAAAAATGACTATACAAGAAATTTAATCCGAAACAAATTGCTTCCTGCAATTCAAGAAGTGTATGCGCAAGCAACAGAAAATGTATTGGATACGGTGGCCAGATTAAAGGAAGCGGAAGTAATTGTCAATAATACCATTGCGGCTTTTTGGAAAAAAGGAAAAAAAACACGGCATGGCATTGAAATAATTTCAATTCAACATTGGAAAAAAGTAAAAGACAATCATACTTATACTTGGGGCTTTATTCAATCCTATGGGTTTAAGCCGCAACAAATTGTGGAAGTACATAAGCTGTTGGATGCGAATAATGGCGCATATATAGCCACCCCCACTCATCGTTTTATAAAATTCAATGATACAATCCAGGTAGTGCCTAATCATTCTAATACCGAGCATATGATGGTATATGTAGGCGAAGGTGATTTACAAACTAATAATGGATTGTTACATTTTGAAACAGTGGATGTTGCAAACATGGGCGAGATGAACAAAGAAGCGCATTTTGCTTATTTAGATGCAGACAAAATAGAATGGCCGCTTTTGTATCGTACTTGGCAATCTACCGATTATTTTTATCCATTAGGGCTTCGTAAAAAAAAGAAGCTCAATCATTTTTTAGGCAGCTTAAAATTAAGTCCTGCTATAAAGCAACGCATCGGTGTGTTAACCATGGGGGATAAGCTCTTGTGGGTGGTAGGCAAACGCATTGATGATCGTTATAAAATGACCGACCAGACCAAATCTGTTTTGATCATTACCTTGCTAGATAGATTTTGATTTGTTCCATAAATGCAGCAAGTACATTATAGTTCCCCATAAAATAACTGGTGATGATTAAAAATACCACACCATAAATGGAACCCCATAAATGGGCGCTGTGATTAATACCACTTTGGCCACTTTTTGAAAGGTAAGCAGTGATACCTAGGTAAATAGGGCCAAAAATAAATCCAGGAATAATGGGAGGGATGATGAAAAATCCAATCTGCATGGTCGGCTGTAAAAATATGCCTGCGAATACGATGGCTGATACGGCGCCAGAGGCGCCTAAGCTATTGTAATTATATTGTTTGAAATGATTCAAGTAGGTAGGTATCAAACAAACAATTAAGGAGCTAACGTAAAGTAGTATATATAAAGTGTTACCTAGGGAGCCGAATATCATGTTAAAATATTGTTCGACATAATCTCCAAACATATAAAAGGAAAACATGTTAAATGCTAGGTGCATAAAGTCGGCATGTATAAACCCAGAGCTAATGAATCGATACCATTCATTGTCATGGTGAACAGTATAAGGATGAAAAATTAATTTGTCCATTAATGCTTCATTATACATTGCAATTAATGATATTGCAACGGTAATGACTGTTATGTTTAAAGTTAAACTCATGGTCATGGTTAATAATTATTCGTGATGGTATTTTTCATTAGCTAAGATACTGCAAGCCCTGTAAATTTGTTCTGCTAATATAAGTCGAACGAGCATGTGTGGAAAGACGAGTTCAGATAATGACCAAGTAAATTGAGCTTTGGCTTTTATTTCATCTGCAACCCCATAAGCACCTCCAATCAAAAACACAATCCGATGTGCACTTTGGTTGGCCTTTTGTTGAATTAATTTTGCAAGGCCAGGGGAGCTTTGCATTTTTCCTTTTTCATCTAATAATATGAACACATCATTTTGTGCTAGTGTTTTTAAAATAGAGATTGCTTCTTCTTTTTTTATTTGATTAGGATCGCTTGCTTTTGAAGGTGTGATTAATTGCCATTCAATAGGGTAGTAATGACCAATGCGTTTGGTGAAATTAGCAACGCCTTCTTTAATATAGGATTCATCCGCTTTACCTACAGACCAAATCGCAATTTTCATATATTAATTATTTTTCTAATCAAAGTTACATCTCATATATTTAATATTATATATTAAAATTTTATATGAATAATTAATACAAATATAGTTGTGTGTAATTGAAATAATCATTTATTTTCGTGTCCAATTTATAACCCCCATCATAAATGAGAAAGCTACTCCCCCTAGCCCTTCTTTTACTGTCTTTTTTTTGTCTTAATAACACTAACGCGCAGTTTAAAACTATTGTTATTGCAACCGAGGATATAGGTACCTTAAAAGGGATCTATTTAAAAAACGAAACTGCCAATCAAAATTCAGCGTATGGTATACAAGTGGTTTATAAAAACCAACAATTTGTATATAAGCAGGAACAGGATACCATTCACTTAAAATCTAAGGAGCTAATTGCACAATTCATTACTGATTTAAAGACTGGATTATTGGTTATCGGTGATGAGGAAAAGGGATTCAGTATTACGAACCCGAATTACACCATATTCAAAAACAAAGGTTACAGCGATAATAACTTTATCGTGATTGCCAACAAGGATCTAACCATTAAAGCGCCCATCAACAAATTCTTTACCAATCAATTAATCACTTGGCTTAATTCCATTGATTTCGGTAAGGGTTAAAATTGCCTTTTTTAGCTCATTTTTTACCTTTTTTCATTACATTTATACTTGTTAAACAACTAGTATTTGAATATTGTAATGCGCTCCATATTTTCATATATAAAATATTTAATATTCATATTTGGGATATTATATGCAAGTGGCGCCTTTGCGCAGGATTTTTCCAATAAAGGAAGGGAATTTTGGGTAGGGTATGGTAGTCATGTGAGTATGTATAATTCAAATGGGACTGTTAACACGACTAGTGGAGGTTCACAGAATATGGTTTTGTATTTTACGTCAGATCAAAATGCAAATGTGACCGTTGAAATTCCTGCAACAGGTTGGTCTAGGACTTATACGGTGCTTGCTAACCAAGTAACCACTACTGATATTATTCCAAAAACTGGCGCAGATGATGCAAGATTATCTGATGAAGGTAAGTCAAATAAGGGAATACATATTATCTCCGATGTTGGCATCATTGCATATACGCATATTTATAATTCAGCGGTATCAGGAGCGAGTTTATTGTTCCCTGTGAGCACTTTAGGTCGTGACTATTATTCCGTCAATTATAATCAAGTTTCAAATTCGAGGTATTCCTACAACTATACTTATGTCATAGCCACTGAGGATAATACCAATATTGAGATTATTCCTAGTGTTAATACATTTAATATTCCTAATGGGGATACTTTAAGGGTGACTTTAAATAGAGGAGAAATTTATAATGTTTTTGGTAGAGTAGTTGTCCCTGGAACTGCTACCAATCAAAGATCAACTGGGGAGGATTTGACAGGAACAAGAATCAGATCAATTGCTACTTCTACTAGTTCTTGTAAAAGAATTGCGGTTTTTTCAGGTTCAGGAAAATTAAGTATCAATTGTACGACCAATGGCGCTGGAAGTGCAGACAATTATATTCAACAAGCTT
Source organism: Chitinophagaceae bacterium (assembly GCA_003509845.1). Lineage (GTDB taxonomy): Bacteria > Bacteroidota > Bacteroidia > Chitinophagales > Chitinophagaceae > Sediminibacterium. The sequence goes on from DOMR01000283.1 coordinate 8,470, forward strand.
TTCCTTCAAGCGCCTGGGGACGAAAGTATCTAACTATTCCCACCAATAAAATGCCTACTAATTTTTATCGTGTTATTGTGAGTGATACTTCAACAACAGTTAAATTAAATGGAGCAGTTTTGAATAAAGCAAGTTTGATAAATAATTTCTATTATGAATTTTCTAGTAATACTGCAAATTCAATTGAATCCAATTTGCCTATTATGGTTGCACAATATATTACGACTGCAAATTCATGTGGAAATAATGAAATAGGGGGTAATGGTGATCCAGAAATGATATATTTAAGCCCAATTGAACAAACAATTAATAAAGTAACAATAAACTCAACAAGTAATTTTAATATTGGGGCTGCTTATCATTTTGCAAATATTGTAATACCAAAAAAAGGCGCTACATCTTTGAAAATAGATGGCGTTTCTCTTACTGGTTCAATAGTCCATCCAGGAGATACGAATTATTTATACTTTCAACCTCAGTTAGCTGCAGGATCTCATACCATATCTTCAGATTCCGGATTCAATGCCATCGCTTATGGTTATGGGGGAGCTGAATCCTATGGATATAACGCAGGTGCAAATGTGATAGATTTATACCAACGATTAGAAGTTAATAATAATTTCAATACTGTTTACCTACCCATTACCTGTAAAGGAGTTAGTTCCAAAGCTTCGATCACTTTGCCTTATAAGCCATTATCTTTGAAATGGAATATTCCCAATTATCCTAAGGATTCCATATACAATCCTATTCCAGATGACTCCACGCTAATCAATGGCAAATCGGTGTATAAGTATAGTTATAAAAATCCTTTTTTGTTCAATACTGCTGGTCAATATTTAATACAAGTAATTGCGAATAATCCAACTTTTGATGGATGTAGTGGTGAACAGGATTTGTCATTTATTTTAACGGTAACTGAACCGCCTAAAACAAAGGATAGTATTTTTACAACACATTGCTTAAGTGATTCGGTAAGTTTGTTTGATAAAACTATAATTGCTAAAGATGACCGTGCTATTATTAAATATATGTGGGACTTTGGAACGGGAGTATTTAGGGATACTACGCCAAACATAAAATTTAAACCTGATACAGCTGGTAAATATAATATTCGACATTTTGTAATAAATGATATTGGATGCATCAGTGATACGCTTACAGCTGACAGTTCAATTTTGCAATTAGCAATCATTGATAGTGTTCCAAAAATCAAATTTTCAATTTCAGATACGACTTGCTTAAATACAACTTTAATATTAAGGGATTCAACAGTATCATCACCTAAATCAACATTAGTAAGTTGGATATGGAATTATGGGGATGGATCTCCCTTGGATTCTAGTACCACAAATCAACCTAAGGCGCATGTTTATACTAATTTACAAAGCTATCGACCTATTTTAAATTTAACTACACTAAATGGTTGTAATGTATCCGATTCAATTAGTTTTACAAATAGGCCCTTTCCTGTAGTAGGATTTTCATTGCCCGATGCTTGTTTGTATAATGCCTTGGCAACTTTTTCGGATACTTCAAGTATTGTAGATAATAATTTAAATTTCAAATATCTATGGAATTTCGGTGATGCTAGTGCAACCACTGCTAACCCGAATACCTCCACATTGAAAACGCCTACACATAAATATAGTAGTGGGGGTGATTATAATATAATACTTCAAGTGTCAAGTGAATATGGTTGTGTTTCACTTGATACTACTATTTTTAAAGTAAGTGGTGCAATACCGCATCCTAAGTTTAATGTTTTAAAAAGTACAGCTTTGTGTACAAATGAAGATGTAACTATTGAAAATATATCCACGATTGATTTTGGTACCATTGATAAAGTGGTTGTATTTTGGGATAATGATAATATAAAAGATAGCACGGTCGATTCAAGTCCGAGTGTAGGAAAAAAGTATGCATACCGTTATTTGGATTATAATTATCCTGCTAAAATGAGTTATGATATTCGACTAAGGGCCTACTCAGGAGCTACTTGTATGGCAGATACAATTATAAAGGTTAATTTAATACCACATCCACAGGTTGGGTTCATATTGCCGGAGGTTTGTTTGGAAGATAGCTATGCTGAGTTTATTGATACAACAAAAATTTCTGACAACTCAAATAGTCAATTTAGGTACTTATGGAATTTTAATGTGACCCCTCCATTAAACAAAAAATTACCAAGTATACCAGCAGGATCAGCAACACAAATTAATCCGCGTATTAAGTACAATGACTTTGGTTTATATCAAGTATCGCTTCAGGTGACCCAAAATACGACAGGTTGTGTTTCTTCCATCACCTCCAATTTTACTGTTAATGGTGCTATTCCTAAAGCTAGTTTTAAAGTATTAAAGGATACCGCTTTATGTACAAACGAGGACGTTCGTATTGAAAATCTTTCTACAGTTGATTTTGGAGACATCGGTAAATTAATCATCTTCTGGGATGTGCAAAATAATTTGAATGATACCACACAGGATGAGTTCCCTTATGTTGGCAAAGTGTATAAGCATAGATATACAGGGTATGCTTATCCGAATAAAATGGATTATAAAATTAAGATGTTTGCATCCTCTGGTGGTACATGTACCGATGACACGACACTTGCAATTTCATTGGTCCCGCATCCTAAGGTGGGCTTTACCATTCCGAATGGCTGTTTGCAAAATGGAATTGCTGATTTTACAGATACCTCCTCGATATCTGATAAAACTAATAATTTTAAATATTTATGGAATTTTGGGGATGTAGTTAATAATTCAGATGTAAATAAAAATACATCTCATGTTTATAGTGCTTCAAAAAATTATAATGTACAATTACAGGTAACCAGTTTAAAGGGTTGTATTGATTCAGTTACTACGGTATTTAAGGTGAATGGCGCGATCCCAAAAACTAATTTTAATGTTATCAAGGATACGGCACTTTGTAGCAATGAGTTTGTTAAAATTTCAGATAGTTCATGGACTAATTTTGGCATCATTGATACCGTTAAAATTTCATGGGGTGATGGTAGCGCAGATACTGTTATAAATAATCCAATCATTAGTAACATCTACCAACATTATTATTCCAATTTTAGTGTACCCAATAGATTAAACTATACCATTAAGCTTAGTAGTGTTTCAGGATTGGTTTGTAAAACTGAATTAAGTAAGGGTATAACAATAGTGCCGCCGCCTAATTTGCCGATTGTTACTAGTCCTAAGAATTATCTTTGTTTGTATGATTCGCTTAAGTTGTCATCAAGTACAAGTGGTGGCGTTCCTCCATTTAATGCGGTATGGACCACCACCAATAACAATGCAAAGATGGTTGATTCAGTCATTCATGGTTTAATTGTTGGTACAACAGGGGTGTCCCTTGAATTAACGGATCTTAAAAAGTGTATTTATCCTTTTCCGTCTATTTTTTCAATTCCTGTTTTTACCATTCCAACTGCTACGATTGCAGCTGTTGATACGGTGATTTGTAATGGAGACTCTGTGGTATTAACGGGGCAGGGGGCAAATACTTATAAATGGTATCGTAACGACACTTTATTTTACACCAATCAATTAGGTAATGTTGCAGTGGGTTTACCAGGATTATATAGGGTTGTAGTCAATGATGGTTTTTGTAATTCACTTACCTCTAATAATCTTACCATATCATTATTAAATATCCCAAGGTATACTTTTTCAACAAAGTCGGATGCTTGTATTAATGTACCTGTAGAAATCATTACGAGTGCAAAAGAACAAAGTAAAATTCATTTTAAATGGATGTTTGGTGATGGATCAATTGCTAATGTAGCCAATCCTGTTTCACATAAATATATGTCCGCTGGTATTTATAAAATCAATTTACAGGTGAGTAATGATTGGTGCCCAAAATATTTTTATCAAATTACAGGAAGTCCTATTAATGTGATTGCTCCTTTATATGGAAAAAATTATACTTTATATTTATATCCAAACTTAGACACTTTATTGGTTTCTAAATTTGATAAAAGATATACAAGTTACAAATGGTCGCCTTCTACTTTCTTATCTGATCCTACTATTCCTCGCCCTGTATTTAATGGTAATAAATCTATTTTATATACTTTAACAAGAACGGATACAGTAAGTGCCTGTAATATTTACGATGAATATGATGTAATAGTATCGCCTGATATATACTTAAACATACCTAATGCGTTTACCCCAAATTATGATGGTTTAAATGATATTTTAAAAATCGAATATGGTGCAGGTATTCAAAGTTTTAAAGGATTAAAGATTTTTAATAGATGGGGAAAGATGGTTTTTTTCTCAACTGACATAAATAAAGGATGGGATGGAAGAGATTTAGGTGGTGTAATGCAGGAAATGGATGCTTATTCTTATCTTGTTGAATATAGTTATAAAGATTTTTTGACGAACCAACTTTCAGAAATTAAAAAAACAGGATCAGTACTATTAATGAGATAAATGAAAGCACTAAATTTTATATTATTTTTTTCAGTATTTGCCATTTCAGTAAGGGCACAAACTCCGTATATCTCACAAAATTTTACTGCTGGGCATTTTTTTAATCCTGCGACGGTAGGCTTGGGAAGTTTTAATAAAGCCCAAGTAATTTTTAGAACGCAATTTTCAGGCGTTGGCCAGCCTTATAAAACCACTGGCATTGGCGTTGATTTTGGCTTTTTGAAAAATGAGAACACGGAACCTAATAAATTGGGATTTGGCCTTCAAGCTATTTCTGATCAGGTTTTAAATGGAGTTCTACAAACGAATTATATAACGGCCTCAATAGCGGATCGCGTTTTTTTAAATGATGAACGCAGCCAATATTTGGCAATTGGATTAGGCACTACAATTATAAGTCGAACGGTAGATGCCCAATCATTGGTTTTTGGCGACCAGTATTATTCTGGGCGTTTATTGAATCCTTCAAGTTTAGAGGTTATCAATAATTTTAGAACTAAATCAACATTGAATGTTGGTTTAATGTATTCACATAATAGCTATACTTCCTTTTTCCAGCTAGGAGCGAGTTCATATTTTATTAATCGTTCCACTGGATATAATACAACAAATGACAGTGTGAGGGTGAGCCCTTTGAATGAATTTAGTCAGGTGTTGGGGCAATTAAATTATGAGCAAATATTTTCAGGCAATAAAACATTCATGATTCATGCCAATTACCAAAGCAGATATGAAAACGAGTTTTTTTATGCAGGTGCTGCAATTGGTATCCCATTTAATGAAACCTATGAATCTACGAATAGGATGTATGTGGGTTGTTTTTATCGTACCAAAGATGCAGTAGTTCCTTATATTGGCTTACTATTAAATAAATATAAGTTAGGGCTTACCTATGATATTTATAATAATGATATGACGGCAGCAAATTTGAAGCCGCAAACTTTTGAATTTACATTATCTACTTATTTTGGCAAACGTCGTAATGAAGGGATGAGAAGCTTATTTGATTAAAGTTTGAAAAATATCTTTTTCTTATAAAGGAAATAACATAAGCCCCATTCAATTAAAAATATTAAGGTGCATCCAAATAGGGCAATAAATGTTTCAGAGCCGGTAAAGCTATTTAATAAGCCAAAAGCAAACTTTTTAACATAAGGATTTAACCATCCACCACCCGCTGTTTCAAAAAACAAATAAATAAATATTGAATTCAGCGATAATATTCTTAGAAACAAAATATTTTTATTCTGCTTCATGTCAATGAAGTAATAACTAACAGCAAAAAACAGGATACACCAGCCTAGTGAAACTAGGGTAAATGCGCTAGTGGCAATTCTTTTGATAATGGGATTTATTTCTAAAAGATCTAAGGCATAACCAATAAGTAACAATCCCAATCCCCATAAAATCATCTTTTTCATTTTATATTGCTGACCTGTTACATTCAATAATAATTTTCCAATTAAAGCGCCCGCAATCGTATGTACCGAAGTGGGAATGCAATTGATGGCCACCCATCCGCCGCGACTGGTTTTATTCATGAGTAGCATGTCAATATAATTGCCAAAATTGAAATGATTGGTAAACCCTAAGTTATAGCCGGGAATATTGGAATATCGGTAAAGTAAATCAGTTAAAATTAATAGGGCAATACTTAAAACAATTTGTGATTTAATTTGCCATTCAAAAATGAAATAGGCAACTAACATGGTAAAGGATAGTTGGGTTAATACATTCCATAATTCAAAACTCAATCCAGTATCTTTTACTGCATAGCATAATACGCCCCAAAAAAATAACCAACCACTACGTTTAATTGTTTTAAGCGTTATTTCCTTTTTTGGTATATTTTTTTGTTGTTGATTTTGAATAGAGTAGGCCATCGCAGTACCGGCAATAAACATAAACCCAGGTTGTATCAAATCCCAAAATCGCATGCCGTGCCAAGGGTGATGTTGGAATTGAATAAATACTTTTTCAAAAAAATGATCTTTGGAAGCTAAAAAAAATACTTTAAAAATGCCCGTGCTTTCTAAGGCCAATAGCATCATGATTAAACCTCGCATAAAATCAAGTGAATACAATCGTTTATTTATATCTACAGTGGTAAGCGTATTGGACATAAAGTGAATTTAAGAATTTATTAATTCTAATTATGCTAGTGAATTTTAATTACTTCGCAATAGGTGAAATCCGCAGCTTAAATAACACTTACAATATGGTTAAATAATTACCTTGGAATTTGTTTTAATAACCAATTGGTAAGTTCAACAGCTGCTTGTTTGTTTTGATAGGTAGGGTTCAAGCGATCATTCACTACATACTCATTATAAATCCATGGATCACCCACCGCAAACACAGTACCTTTACCAAACTTACTTGTTGCCATAATTACATCGCCGTTATTTTCAAGTGATGCTTGCGCAGGGCTTTTTAATTGCAAAGTGGAAATGCCCTTCAAGTATAATTGTTTGGCAGTTGTAAATATGGGATGAGTATCTGGTACCATAATTTTCCCAACGGTAATATCTTTAAGAACAGAATTTCTTACTTTATCCGTAAAATGAATTCCAAAAGCATTGGCCAATAAATTAAAATGAGATAAATCTGCATTGGCTGAATCATTCGCAAGTAAAACCAATACACCTCCTTGCGCAACCCAATCACTAATCACTTTAACATCGGCTGCTTTCATATAATTAGGATTTGGGGATTCCTTTTGATTATCTGGATCGGTGATAATATAGACAGATGCTTTTTTTAAATTCTCAATAGTTGGGGCATCAATTAGGCTTCTAATTTTAGCGCCTTTATCGGTAAACATTTCACCCCACATGCTATAACCATTAAGTGTCGTATCCTCCCATATATAATGAAAGCGGTAAGCACTACCATCTGAATTTGTTTTATACTCGTTATTATAAAAGTAATCCAACTTAACGACTGTCTTTTGAGCGGAGGTTTGCGCGTTAACAAATGTTAACAAAATAAGTAATGTGAAAAATAGTTTCATAGTATGATATTAAGATTTTAAAATTAACTAATAATGTTTTAATGTAAACTGTTAAAAGTATAGCGAAATCGTTTTCGTAAGTAAATGTTAACAATCTTAACATTTCAATCAATTTAAACTAATTTACTCTATACTTTAGAATTATATAGAAATTATTTTTAAAGTAAACGATTCATTTATAAAAGATTATAAAATTAAAATTGCTAAACCATGAGAAAAATTCTCTTGATGATGTTGCCACTATTTTTTATTGGCAATATTATTTGGGCACAAAATCGCCCGTTAACTGGTACTTGAGACCAATACCTCAAGAAATGATCGATGTTACTAATCCTAAAATAGAACAGAATCCTGGTTATTAATTTAGGTTAGATTTATTGGAAGGATTTGCACATCGTTTTATTTAAAACATGAGCAAATCCTTCCTTTTTTTTACACCATTTTGGAGCATTTTTTTTATATTTATTTGAACTAACGCGTTAAATTTTACTTTATGTCGATAAAAAAAGCAACATTCCTTTTTGTAATGGTATTATTTCAGTGGTCGTTCGCCTTTGCGCAAAAAAATAGCACTGGTGTAATAGCGAAATCTAGTTTGGTTGCGCCATTGGTGGATGCAGCTAACTCAAGGTTTTTTTACTTCAATTCTGCTACTAGGCCATTTGGTATGGTGAACCTAAGTCCTGATATGAACTTAAGAGGTACTTGGAATACAGGGTATCGCTATAATGAGGATACCATTAAATGTTTTAGTCATATTCATTGTTGGGAAATGTCAGGAATTCCTGTATTACCCACTACTGGTATTTTCAAAGGACATTTAGGACCTGATACCTATGGTTCGAGTTATTCGCATGATGATGAGGTTGCAAAAGCGGGTTATCACAAAGTGGTTTTAAAAGATTATGCAATTACTGCAGAATTAACTACAACCAATCGTGTAGGTTTTCACAGATATACATATCCAAAATCAAATGACAGTTATATAATATTTGATTTTACAACGGTATTAGGTTCCTCTGAAACACAATCAAGTAAAGTAAATAAAGCGAATGATCATCGCATTGAAGGGGAAGTGACCATGGCTGCGACCATTCGTCGTCCAAAACCGATCACCGTTTATTTTGTTGCAGAATTTGATAAACCATTTTCAACATTTGGTGGTTGGAAAAAGGGGGTGGTTATTCCTACACTAAGTTCATTACAAGGAGAAAAAACAGGGGTGTTTGTTAAGTTTAATACGACGCAAGGAGAAAAGAGATTAATGAAAGTAGCTATTTCTTATGTTAGCGTTGCGGAAGCGCAAAATAATATGAAGTCAGAATTGCCAGCTTGGAATTTTGATGAAATTGTAAAGCAGTCAGCACAAAATTGGGATGCGATGTTGGGTAGGATTGATGTAGAAGGGGGAACTGCTGTGCAACAACAACGATTTTATACGGACTTATTTCATGCATTACAAGGCAGACGCATTGTAAGTGATGTAAGTGGAACTTATATTGATAACACGGGTGTTGCTCCATTGAAAAAACAAGTTAAACTAGATGCCAATGGTAAACCTACATTTAACATGTATAATTCTGATTCCTTCTGGGGAGCGCAATGGTCATTAAATACACTTTGGCATTTGGTATATCCTGAAATCACAGAGGAATTTATTAACTGTATGTTACAGATGTATGATGATGGAGGTTTAGTACCAAGAGGGCCATCTGGGGGTAATTATACTTATGTAATGACAGGGGCTGCTACAACTCCGTTTATCACCAGTGCTTATTTAAAAGGAATTAAAGGGTTTGATATTAATAAGGCATATGAAGGTATACGTAAAGATCATTTTCCTGGAGGAATGATGAGTAAAGCAGGATATGAGCACAACACATTTAAAGGTGGAGGAATTGAAGAGTATATGGCGCTAGGGTATATACCTTTTCCATTAACACCTATTAAATATGGGTTTCACCAAGATGGTGCTGCACAAACATTGGAGTATGCCTATCAAGATTATGCATTAGCACAAATGGCCAAGGTGTTAAATAAAAAAGAGGATTATGATTTATTTAGTGTGCGTGCCAATAACTATAAAAATTTATTTAATAAAGAAATTGGTTGGATGTGGTCTAAAAATAAAAAAGGAGAATGGAATCAGCCGATTGATATTTTAGATTATGAAAAAGGTTGGGTGGAAGGTAACGCGGCGCAATACACTTGGTTTGTGCCTCACGATGTTCCTGGTTTAATTAATTTAATGGGTGGAAACGATGCATTTACAACCAAGCTTAATGAATCCTTTACCAAAGCCCGTGTTCATAATTTTGTTTCAGGAAAATCTGAAAATCCAGTCGATCAAAAATTAATCAGACGCGTATATCTTAATTATGGCAATCAACCATGTATGCAAACACCTTTCTTATTCAACTATGCAGGTAAGCCTTGGTTAACACAATACTGGACCAGACAATTAATTGATTCTGTGTATGCTGGTATTTCACCACAAAAAGGATACAGTGGGGATGAGGATCAAGGACTAATGGGTTCTTTGGCTGTCTTATTAAAAATAGGCTTATTCTCCACCGATGGGGGTACTTCTGCAAAGCCATTCTACGAAATGACCAGTCCGTTGTTTGATAAAATCACGATACAATTAAATCCAAAGTATTACCCAGGTAAAAAAGTAACCATTCAAACAAAAAATAATGGGCCAAATAACGTTTACATTCAGTCAACGCAGATGAACGGAAAATCATTTAACATGCCATGGATTATGCATGATGATTTAATTAAAGGAGGTCTGTTGGAAATAAATATGGGCGCGGCACCGAATACGAAATGGGGAATTGAAACATTAAATGCACCGGCGTCCACGCTTCAAAAAAAATAATTTGAATTCGTAACAAATAAAGAATCATTATGACTAGTAAAAATATTATTTTAAAACAGCTTCAAAAAATGGCAGCTGTTGTTTTTATGATTTGTTTGTTTGTTGTTAAAATGAATGCGCAAAATAAATCAAGCCTGCCTAATATAGTTTATATTTTGGCGGATGATTTAGGCTATGGGGATGTATTTGCCAACAATCCGGAAAGTAAAATTAATACGCCTAATATTGACAAATTAGCAGCACAAGGAATGCGTTTCACTGATGCGCATACGACTTCCTCTGTTTGTACACCTTCTCGTTATTCCATTATGACTGGATCTTATCCTTGGCGCAGTCGGTTACCCATTGGTGTATTAAGGGGGTATAGTAGAACTTTGATCAATCCACAACAGCAAACCATTGCCAATTTATTAAAAACAAAAAACTACCAAACTGGTGTAGTTGGTAAATGGCATTTGGGCGTAGATTGGGTTTTGAAAGAAGCTTTTAAGGATTCCATTCACCCAAGCTATAACAAGGATAACATGTATGGCATCAAAGATGAAATGAATCCCAATCAAATCAATTTTGATCAAGCCCCAACTGCAGGACCATTGTCACAAGGTTTTGATTATTCTTATATTCTACCAGCATCTTTGGATATGCCACCTTATTGTTATTTGGAGAATGATCAATTAACAGAATTGCCTACAGGATTTACGCCCGGTAATAAATTAGAGTCAGGCTATACGGGCCCATTTTGGAGACCAGGTTTAATGTCGCCTTCTTTTGACTTTGTAAATGTATTACCTACGTTTACCAATAAAGCGATTTCGTTTATACAGAAGCAAGAAAAATCAAAAAACCCTTATTTTTTATATTTCCCAATGCCAGCACCACATACGCCATGGATGCCGACAGATAAATACAAAGGCAAATCCAAAGCAGGAGAATATGGAGATTATGTAATGATGGTAGATGATGCAGTGGGCGCAATTTTGAAAGTGCTTGATAGTTTAGGGATGTCCAAGAATACCTTAGTTATATTCGCTAGCGATAATGGACCTTATTGGAGAGAAAATTTTGTAGCTGAATTTAATCACAAATCAGCGGGTGAATTCAGGGGAATGAAAGGGGATGCTTTTGAAGGTGGGCATCGGGTTCCATTTATAGTAAGCTATCCTGGTAAAGTGAAAGCAGGTACTGTGAGCAATGCGCCAACTACTTTAGCAAATTTAATGGCTACTTGCGCGGAGTTGATTGGTAACACAGCGCCTGAATTTAATACAGCAGATAGTTATTCAATACTTCCT
>DOMR01000124.1:0-1108 GCA_003509845.1 Chitinophagaceae bacterium
GCACCCATGGTTATTTTAAAAGCGCATCATGCTTTAGAAAAACATGTGTTAACCAAATGGCAATTGTCATGGAAGGATCAGTTGGCACAGTTTTATGGCAACTGGTTGCATGAGGGTCAAATATTAGATCCGGTAATGCGTGATATTGAAGCCTACTTAAATAATTCACAAGCACAGGTAACAGGAGAAGTGTTTATTCAGTTACATCCCTATCGTTTTCAAATCATTGGCATTGAATCAGCGAACGATTTAATGAGTGCGAAGTTTGGCAAGTATGGCGAAATGAATACAGGATGGACGGGCGCTGATGTTAGAGGCTTCACCAAAATATTTGGTAACCAAACTGCCATTTTTCATCATGTTAAAGAAGAAAATAAAAAGTAATTTATTATCGACAGAATTATAAAATGAATCAAATGCAAAAAGTAAATATTGGTATTGTTGGAGGTGCAGGTTATACAGGTGGTGAATTACTACGTGTATTGTTGCGACATCCAAATGCGCATATTTCTTTTGTGCATAGTACAAGTAGTGCTGGCGAATTAGTGAGCAAGGTGCATGCTGATTTATTGGGCGATACCCCTTTGAAATTTACAAGCACATTGGATCAGCATATTGATGTATTGTTTTTATGTGTAGGACATGGGGATGCCAACAAGTTTTTAATTGACAATGAAATAAAAGCAAGTATAAAAATTATTGATCTTTCACAAGATTTTAGATTAGCTGGTTCGGCATCAATTGGGGATAGAAACTTTGTATATGGCTTACCTGAATTACAAAGAGAAGTAATTAAGTCGGCCACTAATATTGCGAATCCGGGTTGTTTCGCTACTGCAATACAATTAGGATTATTGCCATTGGCTGCGAAAGGTTTATTAAAGGAGGTTTATACAACAGGTATCACTGGTTCCACGGGTGCAGGACAAGGTTTATCTAATACCAGCCATTTTAGTTGGAGGGCCAATAATATTCAAGCCTACAAAACTTTACAGCATCAGCATTTGAATGAAATTGTTCAAAGTTTGGCGCAATTGCAAGGCAATCAAAATGCGGAAGTAAATTTTGTTCCTTGGAGAGGCGATTTTACAAGAGGCATTTTTGTAAC
>DOMR01000124.1:1241-17374 GCA_003509845.1 Chitinophagaceae bacterium
AATAAGTGTTTAATACATATTGAGCAACAAGGAAATAAAATTGCCATTCATTCAGTGGTTGACAATTTATTAAAAGGTGCGGTAGGTCAAGCGGTGCAAAATATGAATTTGATTTTTGGAATTGATGAAGCTGCGGGCTTACAATTAAAAGCAAATTATTTTTAATAACAAGATAAATAAATGATCACAGCTAAATTTCATATTACGCAATAGCTGTTTTTCTTTACAATAAATTTTAATAGTATGTCTTTATTTAACGTGTATCCTTTAAATCCCATCGCAATTACCAAAGCTGCAGGCAGCCGCGTATGGGACGACAAAGGACAAGAATATTTAGACATGTATGGTGGGCATGCGGTCATTAGCATAGGGCATACGCAACCTCATTGGGTAAAGCGAATTGAGGATCAATTGCATGCAATTGCATTTTATTCAAATTCGGTCGTGATGCCCATTCAGGAAGAATTGGCAACTGCGTTGAATAACATTAGTGGGAAAAAGGATTTTCAATTATTCCTTTGTAATAGTGGCGCTGAAGCAAATGAGAATGCATTAAAATTAGCTTCATTTCATACTGGCAGAAAAAAAATAGTCGCCTTTAAAAAAGCGTTTCATGGTCGTACTTCATTGGCAGTGGCTGCGACTGATAATCCAAGTATTGTTGCGCCTGTGAATGAAACAGATAATATTATCTTTTTGCCTTTTAATGATATTGTAGCCTTGCAAAATTGTTTTGCATCGCAAGGTTCAAGCATTGCTGCAGTAATTATTGAAGGGATACAAGGGGTTGCAGGTATTTATGAAGCAGATGATACTTTTTTGCAAGCCATCAGAAAATGTTGTGACGATTTTGGCGCAGTTTATATTGCGGATAGTGTACAATGTGGTTATGGCAGGTCTGGTCAGTTTTTTGCGCATGATCATGCTGGTGTAAATGCAGATATTTATTCAATGGCAAAGGGCATGGGTAATGGTTTCCCCATTGGAGGCATATTAATTGCACCGCATATTCAAGCCAAGTTTGGTATGTTGGGAACTACGTTTGGCGGAAATCCATTAGCATGTGCCGCAGCACTTGCGGTCATTGAAGTGATGCAACAAGATCATTTAATTAAAGCTGCGGAAGAAAAAGGGACTTATTTAATGAATGCATTAAAAAATACGGAGGGTGTAAAATCAGTTAGAGGTCGCGGATTAATGATTGGTTTTGAAATGGAAGCGGGACTAGAAGAGCTGCGCAAGGTATTATTGAATGATTTAAAAATATTTACAGGGGAAGCAAAACCAAATGTAATCAGACTATTGCCTTCCTTAGCAATAAGCATAGAGGACATCAATTTATTTTTAACCGGCTTGAATAATGCAATTCAAGTATTGAAGCAAAAGAAAGATTAAGCGCATGAAACAATTTATTTCAGTAAAGGATGTGGCTAATATTAATGCTTTGGTGAAAAAGGCATTATCCTATAAACAACAACCTTTGTTGGATAAAAATTTAGGTGCCCATAAACGCATAGGCTTACTTTTTTTTAATCCAAGCTTAAGAACAAGATTAAGCACACAGGTAGCAGCGCAAAATTTAGGCATGGAGCCAATTCTTTTTAATGTTGATAAGGAAGGTTGGGCTTTAGAGTTTAGTGAAGGTGCCATAATGAATGGAACCACAGTGGAACACATTAAAGATGCAGCACCTGTATTGGGGAACTATTTTGATATTCTTTGTATTCGTACTTTCCCTAGTTTACAAGATAGATCAGCTGATTATAGTGAGCATATTATCCATCAATTTATTAAATATGCAGGAATTCCTGTTGTAAGTTTAGAGAGTGCAACCTTGCATCCACTTCAATCTTTGACAGATATTATTACGATGCAAGAGTCGATGGATTTGAGCGGAACATTTACTAATAAAAAACCTAAGGTTGTTTTGACTTGGGCGCCACATATAAAGTCGATACCTCAATGCGTAGCTAATAGTTTTAGTGAGTGGGTGAATGCATGGGGAGAGGCAGATTTTGTGATTACGCACCCAGAAGGGTATGAATTGGCTGAGGCGTATACGAACGGTGCCACCATTACACATCATCAAGATGAAGCATTAAAAGATGCTGACTTTGTATATGTAAAAAACTGGAGTAGTTATCAAGATTATGGTAAAGTATTATGCACAGATGCAAATTGGATGTTAACCAATGCAAAGTTAGCAGTGTCTAATCATGCAAAAGTGATGCACTGTTTGCCTGTTAGAAGAAATGTGGAGTTAAGTGACGAAATATTAGATGGCGCGAATAGTTTGGTTACCAAAGAAGCGTCCAATAGAGTTTGGGCAGCACAAGCAGTATTGTCGGAAATATTATTAACTGCAAACAAATAGAAGAAACGTTTTTATGGAAAAATTATATGTCATTAAAATAGGAGGCAATATTGTTGACAATCCAGCATTGTTAACAAATTTCCTTACTGCTTTCTCTACAATAGAAGGCCAGGCTATTCTAGTGCATGGCGGTGGAAAATTGGCTACTAGCTTGGCCACAACTTTAGGGGTGTCGCAAACCATGGTAGAAGGTAGAAGAATTACAGACGGGGAAACTTTGAAAATTGTAACTATGGTTTATGCAGGTTACATTAACAAAAATATAATCGCACAACTTCAAGCGATGCATGTAAATGCAATTGGACTTTCTGGTGTTGATGGTAATTTGATAAAAGCGCATAAGCGTATTGATGCCAATATTGATTTTGGATTTGTAGGGGATATTGATGAAGTAAATACTGGATTTATTCACCAACAATTATTGAATAATACAAGGTTGGTTATTGCACCCATTACCCATGACGGGGCTGGTCAGTTATTGAATACCAATGCGGATACCATAGCGCAAAGTATTGCTGTTGCTATGTCGGACTTGTATCAAGTGCACCTTGTTTATGGATTTGAAAAAGAAGGGGTGTTAAGAGATGTTACTAATGAAGGTTCTGTAATTTCATCTATTAATAACCTAACTTATAGCCAACTTAAAAAAGAAAATGTCATTTTTGAAGGGATGATACCTAAAATTGATAATGCTTTTTTAGCTTTACATGGGGGCGTACAATCGGTTATCATTGGGAAGGCGGAAAAACTAATTGAATTAATGAATGGTACAGCAGGTACTACAATAACGAACTAATGTCACTTAATAATAACATATCGCTGGATAATGAATTAATCAATAGGCTTCAAACGGACGCTATTGATTTATTAAAATCATTAATAGCCATTCCGTCTTTCAGTAAGGAAGAGGATAAGACTGCAGCTATTTTAATTGATTTTTTTGCGGCGCGAAAAATTAAAACGGAAAGATTAATCAATAATATTTGGGCGACTAATTTACATTTTGATAGTAACAAGCCTTCTTTATTATTGAATTCACATCATGACACGGTTAAACCAAATAAAGGATATACCATTGATCCATTTGACCCTTTTGAAAAGGAAGGAAAACTATTTGGTTTAGGAAGCAATGATGCCGGCGGTTGTTTGGTTAGCTTGTTGGCTACCTTTTTATATTTCTATGAAAAAGAAAACTTACCCTACAATATTATTTTTGTTGCATCCGCAGAGGAAGAAATTTCGGGACATGATGGTATTGAATTGGTTTTACCCCAATTGCCGAAAATTGAATTTGGAATTGTAGGAGAGCCTACTAAATTGGAGCTTGCCATTGCTGAACGCGGACTGATGGTATTAGATGTGATTGCTACCGGCAAAGCAGGGCATGCGGCAAGAGAGGAAGGTGAAAACGCTTTGTATAAAATATTGACTGATTTGGAATGGTTTAGAAATTACCAATTTGACAAAGTTTCAGAATTACTAGGACAAGTAAAAATGACAGCAACCGTTATTGAAACAGATAATAAACAGCATAATGTGGTGCCATCGAATTGTAAGATGGTGGTGGATGTGCGTGTAAATGAATTGTATACTTTTGAAGAAGTATTAGCGACAATTGGGCAGCATGTAAAATCGGAAGTTACCCCAAGAAGTTTACGGATGAGATCCTCAGGTATCGCCTTGGATCATGTGATCATCAAAGCAGGGTTGGCGCTAGGTAAAGGTTATTATGGCTCAGTCACAACTTCGGATAAAGCCTTGATGCCTTTCCCAACCTTAAAAATGGGCCCTGGCGATTCTGCAAGAAGTCACACTGCAGATGAATTTATATATACGAATGAAATCAAAGAAGGGGTAACCACTTATATTCAATTACTTTCAATAATTTTCAACCATGAGTAAACTTTGGCAAAAAAATAATGAAGTCGCATCAGCGGTTGAAAAATTTACCATTGGTAATGATCAAGCGATGGATCAATACTTGGCATCCTATGATGTACTCGGTTCAATCGCACATATTACCATGTTATCGGAAGTTGGTTTATTGACAGCAGATGAATTGGTACAATTAAAAAAAGCACTTGTTGAAATATATCAAAGCATTCAAGATGGAAAATTTACATTAGCACCAGGTGTTGAAGATATTCATTCTCAGGTGGAAATATTATTGACTTCGAAGTTGGGAGATATTGGAAAAAAAATTCATAGTGCTAGAAGTAGAAATGACCAAGTTTTAGTTGACATTAAACTATTTCTTCGTGCGGAATTAATTCAATTAAGCACATCGGTCAACGATTTTTTCAAGTTATTACAAACCAAAAGCGAAGCACATAAAAATGATTTACTCCCTGGTTATACGCATTTGCAATTAGCGATGCCATCCTCCTTTGGACTTTGGCTAGGGGCTTATGCGGAAAGTTTGGTGGATGATATGACCATGTTGCATGCGGCCTATAATGTAGTTAACAAAAACCCATTAGGTTCTGCTGCAGGTTATGGATCTTCCTTCCCCATTAATCGTACAAGAACTACAGAATTATTAGGATTTGAGTCCTTAAACTTTAATGTAGTTTATGCGCAAATGGGCAGGGGCAAAGCGGAAAGAATTACTGCGATGGCCATGGCAAATATTGCAGACACTTTAGCTAAATTAAGCATGGATGCCTGTTTGTTTATGAATCAAAATTTTGGATTTATTCAGTTTCCTGATACCTTAACTACGGGCTCGAGTATCATGCCGCATAAAAAAAATCCGGATGTGTTTGAGTTAATTCGTTCTTATTGCAATCGGATTAAAGCATTGCCCAATGAGATCATGCTGATGACGACCAATTTGCCATCAGGGTATCATCGTGATTTGCAACTTTTGAAAGAACATCTATTCCCTGCCTTCCACCAACTTAAAAATTGTATAGAGATGGCTTCTTTGATGATTGAAAATATGGAGGTTAAAAAAGATTTATTAGGGGATACTAAATACCAATATTTATTTAGCGTGGAGGAAGTAAACAAATTGGTAAATGCAGGCATGCCATTTAGAGATGCCTATAAGAAAATAGGTTTGGACATTGAAGCAGAAAAATTTGCGTATACCACAGAAGTGAAACATACGCATGAAGGAAGTATTGGGAATTTGTGTACCAGCCAAATTGCAGATCAGATGAAAACTATTCAAAGTAAAATGGGTGCAGACAAAGTGCAGGCTTGTTTAAGCCAACTTTTGAAATAGTTTGGTTTATTCCTAAGATAGTTGGATTTTGAATCCATTTCTGATGTATTTTTGCCTCCTATTGAAATAAATTAATTGTTTAATTAACAAATGATAAGCATGAAAAAAAGTATATTCATATTGATTTCTTTTAGCCTTGTAGGATTTGGCTTCGCCCAAACGACAAAACCTGCTGTGGTAAAAGCAACTCCATTAAAAGCAGTAGCGGCAAAACCGTTAACCACCACTAAGGCGGCTGTGTCAAAAACAGCAACAGCGGCGACTGTAGTTTTAAAAACTGCAAAAGATAGTGCTTCCTACGCATTGGGTTTTCGTGTTGCACAAAGTATGAAAGGACAAGGCTTACAGGACATTAATATGGCCTTGTTTGACAAAGGATTTAGCGCAGGTGTTATTGCAAAGTCAATCATACCTGATAGCTTATTAGATGTTTGTATCAAAAAATACCAAGATAATATGAGTCAAGAAAAAATCACATTCAACAAAGCAGTAGGAACAGAATTTTTAGAAAGAAATGCAAAAAGACCAGGTGTTGTAAGCATGACCAATGGCATGCAGTATGAAGTAATGGTTGCTGGAACAGGATCTGTTAAGCCAACCTTGTCTAACAAAGTAAAGTGTCATTATCATGGCACATTGATTGATGGATCAATTTTTGACAGTTCAGTGCAAAGAGGTGAGCCAATTACCTTCCCTTTAAATGGCGTAATTAAAGGCTGGCAGGATGGAGTTCAGTTAATGACAGTGGGTAGCAAATGGAAGTTATTTATACCTTCTGATTTGGCTTATGGTGACCGTTCAGCAGGTCCATTTATTGGCCCAGGCATGACCTTAATTTTCGAGGTGGAGTTATTAGGAATTGAATAAGCGACACTTAAATTAATATATTTTAACACCCCTAACTAGTGTACGCTGGTTAGGGGTGTTTTTATAAATATTAAGTGGTAAATTTGCCTATTCTATAAATCAATGTATACAATGATTCAAAATTTTTTTAAAGCAGCTATTTTTATTGTTTTGGTGTATGCCTGTAACCCAAATAATGTAAAAAATGACACTGCTATTGCGCAATTAATGGATAGTGCGGGTATGCAAGGAAATTTTGCCTTGCTTGAAAATGGAACAGAACAATTCACCATTCATAATTTGTCAAATTATAAGGATTCTGCAGCCGCACCTTTAAACACATTTTTTATTATTCCTGTTTTAATTGGGTTGGACAAAGGAATAATAAATCATCATGACACTACATTAAATTTAAATGATTCGGCCGAATTGTATAAAGCCGTCATTGCCAAGATAGGTCGCCAACAAATTTTAAAGGTGTTGGACTCCCTACATTATGGTAAGGGTATTGCAAGCGCCGACAGTACTCATTTTTGGGAAGACGGATCACTCGTAATTACGCCGGATGAACAATTGGGTTTAATTAAAAGGATTTATTTTAAAGAATTATTCTTTCAAAAAAAATCACAAGAAAAAATAAAAAAAATGATTTTGATGGAGGATAATTCAAATTATCGATTGAGTTACATTACCGGAATAGATACCACTGCGGGTAAAAATACAGCATGGGTATTAGGTTATGTGGAAGAAAATCAACACCCTTACTTTTTTGTATTAAATACCAAGTCGAACACATCAACTAATTTAACTGATAATAATATTAACTTACTAAAGAAAATTTTATTACAACAGGGCTTTTTAAAAGGAACTAGGTAGCCTCCTTATACGAAAATAATTAACTTTACTTTTTTCTTTTATGCAATACTATTGTAACTCATTAACCTCCTATCAACGTCTACTTACACGCGAAGTAAAAGTGGGTAATATCATTATTGGTAACGGTCAACCTATACGGGTTCAAACGATGACGACCACTGATACCATGGATACAGATTTAACAGTGGCTCAGGTCATCAAATGTATACAAGCAGGCGCAGAATTAGTACGTATCACTGCTCCAAGTAAAAAAGAGGCTGAAAATTTAGCAAACATAAAAGCAGCATTGAATGCACAAGGCTATGATATTCCTTTGGTCGCTGATATTCATTTTACACCCAATGCTGCCGAAATTGCAGCAACTATTGTTGCGAAAGTACGGGTGAATCCAGGTAATTATGTTGACAAGAAAAAGTTTGAACAAATTGAATATACGGATGCGGAATATTTGGAAGAAATTGAACGCATCAGAGAAAGATTTACACCACTCGTACTTATTTGCAAGGAACATGGAACTGCGATGCGTATCGGAACCAATCATGGTTCATTGAGTGATCGAATTATGAGCAGGTATGGCGATACTGCCATTGGTATGGTGGAAAGTGCGATGGAATTTTTGCGCATTGCGCGAAGCTTGGATTATCACCAAATAATTTTAAGCATGAAGTCAAGTAATCCGCAGGTGATGGTGCAAGCTTATCGATTATTGGTACAACAAATGCAACAAGAGTTTAATGAATGTTATCCTTTGCATTTGGGTGTGACGGAAGCGGGAGATGGGGAAGATGGACGCATTAAGAGTGCAATTGGCATTGGCACATTATTAGAGGATGGTATTGGAGATACAATAAGGGTAAGTTTAACAGAGGATCCTGAATTAGAAATTCCTGTTTGTAAGGATTTGGTTAAAAGATATCCAGCGAATCGAATGAAAGGGGTGCATCATATTCCAGAGATAGACCAACTTCCTTATTCGCCTTTTGAATTTAAAAAAAGAGTTACGCATTCGGTTTCAACTATTGGCGGTAAGCAGGTACCAGTGGTCATAGCAGACTTTACACATAAAGCAACGATTACACCCGATGATTTAATCAGCATTGGTTATACCTATCACGTGGATACTGATAAGTGGACAATTTCCGATGTAGCAGCTGATTTTATTTATACGCCTAATGGTGTTATTGATTTTGATTTGCCAGGCACATTGCGCGTCATTACCAAACCGGAGCAGTGGGAAACCGTGAATGACAGAACAAAATATTTACCATTATTTGATTTTAGAAATTATATCGCAGCGCCGCGAAAAAGCGCCTTTATCAATTTTGTCATGGTTGATTGTTATTGTACAAAAAACGGCATCAGGGATGAGCAACTCATTGAAATTGCCCAAGATAAATCGGTGGTTTTTTGTTTAAGTAGTCAATTGGCACATGCCATGCCTGCAGTTCGTCGAATGATTGTGCGCTTCATGGATTTAAAAATTCAAAATCCAGTGATACTCATGACTGAAAGTGCTTGGTTAAGCGCAGACGAGCATTTGATTCATTTTGCAACTGAGACTGGGGCTTTATTTTTAGATGGAATGGGTGATGGTATTTGTTTGGGTGTAAGCGCTAAGGTAGCTGCCAATGCAGAACAAAATAATGAATCAAGTAATGTGTCAGGACGTAACTATTTTAATAATACTTCATTTGTACAATTTTTAAATACCATTAGTTTTGGAATTTTACAAGCGACCCGAACTAGAATTTCGAAAACAGAATATATTTCCTGCCCAAGTTGTGGCCGTACTTTATTTGAATTACAGGAAACTACCGCAAGAATAAGGGCAGTGACGAATCATTTAAAAGGGCTAAAAATTGCCATCATGGGATGTATTGTAAATGGCCCTGGTGAAATGGCGGATGCTGATTTTGGGTATGTTGGTAGTGGCGTTGGTAAAATTACTTTGTACAAAGGAAAGGAAATCATGAAAAGAAATATTGACAGTGCTATTGCTGTTAACGAGTTAATTCAATTATTAAAGGAGCATAATGCTTGGGTGGATCCCCGGTAGCATTGACTATAATAGAAAGCAATATGTATAATTTAGTGTATGCCTTTTTTTATCTTTTATCCTTATTACCATGGCGTATGGCGTATGTTGTTAGTGATTTTATGGCATTTCTTTTACAATATGTAGTTAGATATAGAAAACAAGTCATTGAAAATAATTTAATGATTGCATTCCCTAAAAAATCAGCGCAGGAAAGAAAAAAAATTGCATCAAAATTTTACCAAAATTTTACAGATTCATTTATTGAGACCATTAAATTGATTTCCATCTCTACATCCGAATTTGAAAAAAGATTCACTTCTAATGTTGAAGTGTTAAATAAATTATATGAAACAGGTCAACCTGTTCAGATCATGGCAGGACATTTTTTTAATTGGGAATTTGCGAATTGGGGCGTAGCCAAATACGGGAAATATCCCTTTATTGCGGTGTATATGCCTTTGTCAAATCCTTATATTAATAAAATAGTATTAAATATGCGAGAGCGCTTTGGCAGTATAATGATTCCTGCAACACAATTTAAAACGCAGTTTCATAAATATGCTACGCAAGGAAATTATGCAATGGCTTTAGCAGCCGATCAAAATCCTGGCAATCCAATGTCTGCATTTTGGGTTAATTTTTTAGGCAGACGCACCCCCTTTGTTAAGGGACCTGAAAAGGGAGCCAAATTAAATAATACGGCACAGGTGTTTGCTTATTTTTATAGTACTAAGCGTGGTTATTATCATTTGCAATATGAAGTCATGACTACGGCGCCAAATTATTTCAAAGACGGACAATTGACTGCGTCTTATGTTAAAATATTGGAGGAGAAAATAAAACAGAATCCAGCAAATTATTTATGGAGCCATAAAAGATGGAAGTATGAGTTTGATCCTCAAAAACATGGAAATTTAGTGGTTGATTAAAGCACGTCTAATGGATCGTTCGCCTTTTTTTCCTTAGTCACTTCGATCGTGAATTTATCCTTAAGCTGTAATATGCTTTGCCAGCCTCCTTTTACAACTCTATTATTATGAATACCTTCTTTTTTTAATATACTAGCCGCGAGCGTATTAGTTTCACCATCTTCACTGATAATATAAATATTAAAATGTTCATCTAACTCAGACATACTGCCAGGATCAGCGAATTCCAATAAGGGGAGGTGTATGGAATTTTTAATATGACCAAGATTATATTGTTCCTCGCTCCTGATATCTAATACCATCAAGAATTCATCAAATGGGATATCCATCGCTAATTCATCCGCTTCCACTTCAATCACTAAATCATAACGCTTGTCTGCATTTAGCCAAGTAGCAAAGCCACCTTCCAACCAGCCTTTGATATTGCTGAATCCTAATTTTTCAAAATAAGCCATGGCAATTTTTTCATTGTCATCGGCACCAATAAATAGTAAAGGTTGTTCAAAAGCTAACAAACCTAATGCAGCCGCCTGATGAATGATCTCAGGTTTAAAATGTATTGAACTTGGGATAAAGCCTTCTAAAAAGGAAGCTTCATCCCTAGTATCAATAATGAATGCATTTTCTTGGGTTAGGAATTGCTGAAATTGCGCGACAGATAAAGACATATTTATCCTACTAAATTTTCTACAAATTGGTTTACTTGTTCCAATCTTGCATAGTCAACAGTGTAAAAAATAAATTTGCCTTCGCGAATAGTACTTACAATACCTGCTCTTCTGAGTATCGCTAAATGTTGAGAAGCAACTGATTGTTCTAATCTTAATTTTACATAGATCTCAGTAACAGTTACTTTTTTTTGCTCATCAATTAGTTTAACAATTTGTTGTCTGAGTTTATGATTTAATGCTCTTAAAATCATTGCCGCTTTTTTGGCGTGCAATAAATCAACTTTCAATGAATTGGATCCATTGCTGAGTTGAAGTGTTGGAAGTGATTGGTTCATGAGATATTTTTGGGGGGTTAAAACTATAAAAGCGATACAATTTAGCTTATTTATTCTATTTAGTTATTTTTTTTGTTATATATATTTTCTTTAAAATGGGCGTGTTGCGTTCCTATTTTTAAAATTATCTGACAATGTTCAGAGCCAAAGGTTTAACATTAAGTCAATAATTAAATAATTATTTTATGAGTGGTTTTTGGTAGTAGTCTTTTAGGTAGGCCGGACCACTGTAAGCTAGGTCCTCAAAATCATTTGCCTTAAATTTATCTACTGCCAAAGCAGCCATTTCATGAATGGAGTAGGAGCAGTCCAGAAACAGGGGTAATTTATTTTGAAAATCAGGGTGTTGTGTCAAAGTTTTAGTTTTGGTCACCCCCGATCCAATGCAGATTAATGGGCCATTGTCGAGTAATGAAAGTAATAGGAGTTCGTCCAAAATAATGGCTTTTTCAGGCGCAAGGTACGCAAGCGAGCTATTATAGATCCCCCCGAAAATTTCCATCCTTCGAGCGTCAATCATTGAAAACACTTGCAATTGTTTATCATCCAACAGGGCATTTCTGGTTTCAATCAAATGACCAATAGCGGCCTTGGCTAATAAGCTGAGGGTAGAAAGTCCAATTAAGGGTTTATCTAAGGCAAATGCCAAACCTTTGGCGCTGGCAAGGCCAACCCTTAATCCTGTATAACTACCCGGGCCCATGGTAACTGCAATAGCATCAATGTCTTTAAGTTGCAATGCTGTTGCCTTACATAATTGTTCTACACCCGCTTGCACAAACTCCCCATGCGTATTTGATAGGTTGTTTTGTTTTGATGCAATCACTTGGAGGCCTTGGCTGATTCCAATCAGGGCATCTGGACCTGCTGTATCAATATGAAGAATGGTATTCACTATTTGTAATTGTTTTGCAAAAATAGGCGGTGAATTGATAGAAAAATAAGAAATTGCGCATAATAATTAATTATATGCCAAAACAAATCATTCAAAGCAACAAAGTCCCTACACCTATTGGGCCTTATAGTCAAGCTGTTATCGCCAATGGATTTTTATTTGCGAGTGGTCAAGTCGCTTTTAACCCGGCAACTGGGGAGCTTGTTTTAACGGATATTTTATCAGAGACCAAACAGGTGATGGAAAATATTAAAGCCGTTTTGGACGAAGCTAAATTAAGCTTTGCCCATGTGGTTAAAACGAGTATCTTTTTAAGTGATATGCAATTGTTCGCACAAGTGAACGAAGTGTATGCAAGTTATTTTTCTGCTGATTTTCCTGCACGTGAAACGGTTGCAGTGAAAACCTTGCCACGCAATGTAAATGTTGAAATAAGTATTACTGCAGTAGTGGATTTGTAGTTTTATTTAACGGCTATTTGATAACTGGTTTCAAAAACAATATTTTCTTGGGGCTTCACTATGTGGAGCCCTATTTTATTATTAAAGGCATTAGGCGCGCCGCTTAAATTTTCAATCGCAATACTTTTTCTATCTGGAGGCGTATACAATTGTAGATATGGATAAAGCGAAGATGGATTTATTTGTAAAATAAATTGTTCGTTTTGCAAAGTGCAGGAACTATTTTCTGCACTTAGTTCATAGCCATCATCTAGTTGCAAATCCCCAATTTTTGAACCATTGCTAAAGCGATCATCTGCAATCATATTTCCAGTAGGGAGTAAGTCGCTATCGTATTCCATTTTTCCTTTGCTCGAAAATTGTAATGTACAATGGTCAATACTTTCACCTAATGTAAAATAAGGGTGCCAACCGTCAACGATAGGAATAGAAACGGTTGCATCATTTATAATTGTCGTTTGCACTGAAACCTTATTATTTTTTTCTAAGATCCATTTTACATGCATGGTGAAAGGAAATGGGTAACCTTTATCGCTAGCATGATAATGATGCACTAAAATAACAGCCGCCTGATGTTCATTTGCTTCAGTGGCTTGTACACTAAAATCAGCATCATACATGATCCCATGTATTGCATGTTCGCCCATATAAAAACGATCCATGGTATAGTTTGTATTTAAATGGGCGTATTGGCCTTTGTATAATCGACAAACGTAGGGGCTCATTTTTGCACTTCTAAATCCTTGGCTTTCAAATTCCTTAGCAGCATCTAAGGTGTTACCCATGATAAATTGCTGGGATTCGCCCCCTTGACGTAAAAGCCAACTGTTTATAAGGGCTCCTCTTGTCAAAATATCGATCGTTACCCCCAATTCAATGTCTAGTAATTGAATCAATGCAACATGATTGACTGTATTCTGCTTGATCTGAAACTGCATTGTATTTTGTTTGAATGGAAAATTAAAACTATTCTACTAACTTTGAGTCGTAAAGGAATTAATTATGAAAAATTGTTTTGTTTTTGGGTTATTAATATTGGTGAATAGTTTAGTGGCCCAAGGGTATAAAAGATACGATAGTACCTTAAAAATTGGCAAAGCTGGATTTAAAATATTTTGTTTAAATAAAACACCAGATCGTAATACCTTAACCATACGCCCGATTGGTTTTAAATCAGAAGCAAGAGAAGCGTCTTTGGAAATTAAAGCAAGGGTATTGTCTGCTGAAATTGATGATTTAAACAATGACGGATTCCCTGAAGTAATTATTTTTATTGAAGAACCTAAGGGAAATAAATCATTATTCTGCATAAGTTCTAAGGAAAATGAGCGCATGGAGCCTATCTTTTTCCCTGATATTAAAGATGATATGAGATTAAGTAAAGGCTATCGGGGGGCCGATGAATTTAGATTACTGGAAGGCGTGTTGTTTAGAAAATTTCCAGTTTTCGAATCCGATACTGCAATCAAAGCGCCCACTAATAAAGTACGACAAATTCTATATCGTGTAATCGCTGGAGAACAGGGTAGTTGGAAGTTTAAATCTTTCAAGGATTTTGATATGAATGCAGAAGTCAAATAAAGGGCTAGCGGCTTCTTGCTATTTATATACATTACAAATTCGCAACTTTACTATTGCCCATGGGTAATCATTATTTTCCCTATTGCTTTTTCAATGCCTAGTTCATCCCTTGCAAATACAAGATATACGCCTGTGGCAACTTTATTTCCATCATAAGTTTTACCATCCCAAATAGCTTGGCCTCCTAAAGCCCTAGTTTGATAGACTAATTTTCCACTAAGTGATGTTATTTTTACAATTGCGTTTTCTACCAATCCCCGCATCGCAATAGGACCATTGTAATTGGGCGAAATGGGATTGGGGAAAATATTGATTTGTTGCATCGGTGTTGCGCCTGATGTAGCAGTACTTCGATAACTAGCCATTTGTTGGGCAGTATTAAAAAAAACTTCACCAGTAGTAGGCGCGATTATAATTTGACGAATGGTGTCATTCGGTAACGGACTATTGTTTTTGGTAAATCTTTCTATAATTTCTGTACCATCGCTGCTTAATAACCAGGTGCCATTGTTAGTGCCTACCCATTTCCGGTTAGTGCCATCTGCAATGATACAATTCACATTTTCTTTTTGAAACAGTAATCCTGCAAATCCATTATTGTTTTTAATTTGTGGCAAATAGGCCTTGCAAGTATTTATTTCATTGCAATCAAAAAGACCAATACCATTGTTGGTTCCAACCCACATAGTACCATTTTTATCATCCATCATACTGGTCACTGTACTACTAGGTAAATTATTATTATAGGTATTAATGATACTCCATTTTTCGCCACTGGCATTTGGGTTATAGACCATAATACCTTGGTATTTTGGTGCAATCATCCATGCCTGCCCTTGCTGGTTAATGAACATCTTATTGATACCATTTAGGGAAAGGGTATTGGGTGGCGTTATTAATTTCCAATTATTATTTTGTCTTTGTAAAATGCCTTGACCTTCTAATAATGTCCAAAGGGTACCATCACTACTAAATTGAATATTACTATAAATCCCTTTAAAGGCCGCTGGGCTAGCTTGTTCCGTGGTCCCTTTGTCGTTGTTGAATTTTAATAGGCCATCGCTACTGGTCAGCCAAATAGCACCATCATTGGGGTCCACTGCACTTGAATAACAAATTGGTAAATTTTTATTACTGATTGAATTTATATTTTTCCATCCATCTTCATTATAAATACTAAATCCTGCATCAGTGCCACCGAATGGCGCAATCAAATATTTCGAGTTGATAAAAATCTGGCCATTGATATTTCCAGCGGGTCCGCCCAGGGGTATCCATTTGCTGCTTGTGTTTTTAAGCAGTAAGCCATTTGAACTATCGGCTAACCAGATATTATTTTCGTCAAATAGATAATCCACTGGATTTGATAAATAGTTTGAATCAACAATGAGGGTACTGGTTTTATCCGCATTCACTTTAAGCAATCCTCCTTTATTCCCATTACTAAAACTGGCATACAACCCATCCTTATTGGCTACTATTTTTTTAATTTGACCAGTATTCAAATTAAAGTAAGGTGTTTTTACCGGAAGCTGATATATACTATTTGCATTGGCACTGTAAACGACATTGTTATATTGGGATATTTTATTGACACCTAAATTATTAAAGTCGCTACTATTTTGCCATTGATTCGCAGTTATCCAATTGTTTTTTAATGGGCAGGTCCAAATGCCATTTTCAGTGGCTGCATATAATACATCCTGCGTGCTGACTAATTGAAAGGTTTTCGTGACTTGTCGATTGTTATTGGGAAACCATGTATCTTTTATTTCATGTTTTATTAAATCTAATACAACAATGCCAAAGTCGGTGGATAGTAAAGCCCATTGATTTAGTAAGTAAATGTGGTTAATTTTTTTACTTGGGTATAAATTGGAAAGTAATAAATCAGTAAT
>DOMR01000124.1:17457-17944 GCA_003509845.1 Chitinophagaceae bacterium
CATCCCAAGCGGAACAAGCAATTGAGATATCATGAAGTCCGGTAGACTTTCCCATTAGTGCAACTTTATTAGTTGCTGTAATTGAAAAAACTTGTTGTGTAGTTGCGCCAATTATCTTTTTATTTCCATTTGAACTATTGGCTATTCCTAATTGCGTAACAGAACGATTATTATAATGTTCTCTCCATTGTCCAATACCACCTAGTTCATTTTGCCCACTACTTATAATGGCGAAGCTTATAGATAAGATTAAAAATGATAACCGCTGAAGCATTATATTTTTATTTACTAATTATTTTTTTTCAAGGGCACTGTAAATGGCTTCTTGTATTTTTGGACGAAGGCTTAATTCACTATACGCTTTATTATTCCGTGTTGGATAAACGCGATTTCCTAAAAATATATACAACAATCCATTTGCTGGATCTGCCCAAACACAAGGGCCTGTAAAACCAGTATGGCCAAATGTGGAAGGAGATACGCTTGC
>DOMR01000124.1:17990-18593 GCA_003509845.1 Chitinophagaceae bacterium
GTTTTTTTCAGGTTTATCAAAACCTAAACCACGTCGGCTATTTTCGGTATTGTAAGCTGTGAAAACTTCAATGGTGCCAGGGTTAAAGTATTTTTTGCCTTCCCATTCACCTTTATTTAAAAGCATTTCATACAATTTAGCTAAATCAGTCGCGTTGCTAAATAAACCCGCATGTCCTGCAATGCCACCCATGACGGAAGCGCCTTCATCATGAACGGTTCCCTGAATCAATTCATGTCGATAGTAATCGTCCACCTCGGTAGCAGCGATTTTATCGATACTTGTTTTTTGTAATGGTAAAAATCCTGTTGATTTCATACCTAAAGGGGCATAAAAATTTTGGGTAGTATATTCATTCAAATTCATACCCGAAACTTCTTCTACTATCTGACCTAGAAAAATAAAATCATTATCGCTATATACATATTTACCTGGGGTTGTAATGGGGCTATTTAATATTTTATTTTTTATAGTATCCATCCAATTGTCCTGCAAGTATTTAGTAGGTGTGATCATTTGATGGTGTGTTTGATCGCTGACAGGGACTACTAAATTATTGACAAATCCGCCTTTGGGATTTATTAAGAATTCATAAAATTTAAT
>DOMR01000144.1:0-4719 GCA_003509845.1 Chitinophagaceae bacterium
TACGTCAAATTCATGGGTATCTTGGATATTTGGTATGGGGTCAAAATAGGAAATACCAATACGATGATGCGGATGATGACATGTTGAAAAATATTTATCATAATACCCTTTACCAAAGCCTAACCGATGTCCCAATAAATCAAAACCCAATAACGGAACTAAGAAACAGTCAATATCATTACTTGGAATCAGGTTAATTTGATGCGGTTCATATATACCCATAACATTCAAATGAAGATTAGGCGTTGCCTCATGAAATTGCATCGTTCCTAATGTTTTATCAATTACTGGATATGCAATGATTAAATCGGGTATAAATTGTTGCAAGTAACTGGTTAATAAAATTGTATTCGGTTCATTGTGCTTTTCTATTGGGTAAAAACTTCCAATAGTAAGAATATTTGTAAAGTCAAATTTTTGAAACTGTATTAACAACAAATCATCCCATTTGATACATTCCGTTTGGGATAAATTTTGACGTTTTTGTAATAAGGATTTCCTTGCATCGTCTTTAAACATAGTATAATTTACGAAAATTTATTGAATGTTATACACAAACAAAAAAACTAAAAATAGTGGTGCCGTAATTTCTTTGGAAACTATATCCGGCAAATTGGGTATAATCATTGCGCGGGGTATGTTCTAATATAAAAAATCCTTCAGGTGCAATTAGCTTTTGTTGCACAATAATTTTAGGGAGTTCGTCAATGGTATTTAAAGCATATGGGGGGCCAGCAAAAATGATATCATAGGTTTGTTTACAAGAATTTAAAAACTGAAAAACATCCATTCTATTCAATTGTACATTTTCAATTTTCAATAAATCCACATTCTTTTTTATAAAGTCGAGCATGATCGGATCTTTCTCAACAATGGTTAATTCAGCTGCCCCTCTGGAAGCAAGTTCATAACTAATACAGCCAGTGCCTCCAAATAAATCAAGTGTTTTAATGCCGTCTAATTGTACCTTGTTTTGCAAAATATTAAACAAACCCTCCTTCGCAATATCAGTAGTGGGTCTGGTATGCGGCATATTTTGGGGTGGATGAATACGTCGACCACCATATTGTCCAGCGATTATTCTCATTAAAATATAAAATAGGGTGCGTAAGTGTGATGCGGGAACTCCTTGTTTAAATTAGAGCCAATACCTTCATTCGGTGCCATTAATATGGTCGTATCTGCAAAATATCTTTGTAATGTTTTAATCCAATTTAATTGTTCAGCATCAAATCCAGCAATGGTTAATGAAAAAACATTAGGAACAATACCTGCATTCGAACAGGTATTTAAAAGCGTATAGGTATTTTGGTCATCCCCCCCTACTTTAAAATGGTTAATTAATTTTAATTGTCCTTCTTGATGAATCACTACACAAAAGTTATTATTAAACATGGTCACATTAACCCCATCCTTGGGATGATGCAAAAGGTATTCTGTATAATGATGCCATTTACCTGTTGGAAATGATCGGGTTAGTAATGTATTTAAATGATCAGGTATTGAATAAACCAACATTTTATCATTTGCTAATGGCACTAATTGCACTTCTTCTTCCGGGGAAACTTCATGTAATAAGGAGAGTTCATTTTTATACAATAAGTGGTCGGTAATTGTATATTTTTTTGTAACCATATAACTACTGTTATTCATCACAAAATAAATATTAGCATAGATGTTTTGAATCAATTTTGAATTATTCTGCAAGTAAGCTACTAATTGATTCCATCCAATATTTTCAGGATCGTTTACAAAGTATTCAAAACATTGGTAAGTATTAGCTATGTGATTCTTTACAGAAAAGGCAATCGCTGATTCATCCACAATAAGGTATAAATCCTCCACCTTTTTATTAGCAGTGCTTTCCAATATCCCGTAAATACCAATTTTTTTCTTTGCCATGTTGTAATTCTTATGCAATATTATAAAAAAAGGGGCAGTTCATTGTAAAAACTAATTGTAGATTTGCCGATATGAGCGGCAGCAATAGCAATCCATCCTTACAGGTAACAGTTTCAAGTAAACAAATATTGGCCATTTCCTTGCCTATTGCTTTAGCCATTATGGTGCCACAGGTTAATTTTGTCATTAATAATATTTTTTTAGGTGCGTTAAGTTCAGAAGCCTTGGCGATTGGCGGCATTACAGGGGTATTTTACTTGATTTTTGGGGTGATGGGACAAGGTTTGAATAATGGACTTCAAGCACTTATTTCCCGTCGCGCAGGCGAAAATAGAGTGGATGAAATTGGGGTATTGTTTAACCAGGGCGTTATCATATCAATATTATTATCAGTCATTGCTATTGCAGTTACTTATTTTATCGCACCTAGTATTTTTCATAGTGTTTTACATGATACCCAGAGAGCTAATTCGGTGATTGAATTTTTGAAAATTAGAATTTGGGGTGTCCCCTTTTTGTTTATTTATCAAATGCGAAATGCTTTATTAGTAGGTACGAATCAAAGTAATTTTTTAATTATTGGTACGGCTACAGAAGCTGCTTTTAATATATTTTTTGATTACAGTTTGATATTTGGTCATTTTGGATTTACCGCAATGGGCTTAAATGGTGCAGCCTACGCCTCCATTATTTCAGAAGTGATGGGATTGTTCGTTATTTATTTGGTGATTCATTATCAAAAGATTGGTGCAAGGTTTGAGTTATTTAAAAATTTTGAAATTAAATGGGATTATATCAAACTCATTTTAGTGCAATCCTCCCCCATCATGATGCAATACATGATCAGTATTATTAGTTGGGAAATATTTTACATTTTGATTGAACACCGAGGGGAACAATCCTTAGCAGTTTCCAATTCAATGCGCAATATATTTGGATTTTTTGGCAGCTTTACTTGGGCATTTGCGGCTACTTCCAATACCATGGTGAGTAATATTATTGGTCAAAATATGCAGGACAAAGTAATTCCATTAATTAATAAAATTGCAAAATGGAGTTTTGGATTTGCTTTAGGTGTTTGTATACTATTAAATGTATTTGCGCATCAATTTTTATCCATCTATGGACAAGGGGAAGGTTTTATGCAGGAAGGCATACCTGTTCTAAGGGTAGTCTCTATCGCCTTGTTGCTGATGTCTATTGCTACTATTTGGTTAAATGGAGTTACGGGTACAGGCCAATCAAAAATTAATTTAGCCATTGAATTTGTAGCGATTATTATTTATTTAATCTATGCCTATTTAACCATCGAATATTACCAATTTCCGATCACGATTGGCTGGATGTGTGAAATTATATATTGGGTAACCTTATTAATACCTTCTTATCTATATATTAAATCAAATCGCTGGAAGGACAAAAAGATATAGCTCCTTGAAGTGGGATAATCAATACTCCGTAAAAAAGACAGGAGTGCTAGGCTCTTGATTTTTCAATTTTAACGGACACATTTCCTTCAAAGGATGAAATAGGCAAATGAAGCTTGGTGATTTTTACAAATACTTTATTAGCTAAGGTTTGCGATGACAAAATATCATCTGCTATTTTTCCTACCAAAGTTTCTAATAAAGGTGTTGGGATTTCCATCCATTTTTTTACAATTGCATATACATGCACATAATCAATGGTTTGATCCAATTGATCAATGACTCCTTGCTTGGGTGTAAAGTCAATATCAATTTCAACAGAATAATTATTACCTAATTTTTTTTCTTCAGGGTATAAACCATGATAGCCCACAAATAATAATTTGTTCAGACTAATACGCATGGTTTGATTTATTGACATGAATTTTATTTTAGTGCCCTTTTGCAGTTAAATACCTTTCTGCATCTAAGGCAGCCATACAGCCACTTCCAGCAGCTGTAACCGCTTGACGGTAGTTTTTATCTTGCACATCCCCTGAAGCAAATACACCTGGAACATTTGTTTTAGTAGTGCCTGGTTCCGTTAAAATATAACCAG
This sequence comes from Chitinophagaceae bacterium, assembly GCA_003509845.1. Taxonomy (GTDB): domain Bacteria; phylum Bacteroidota; class Bacteroidia; order Chitinophagales; family Chitinophagaceae; genus Sediminibacterium. The sequence goes on from DOMR01000144.1 coordinate 3,928, forward strand.
TTTCATCTGTTTTAATAAACTCAGAAAAAATACTACTATTCGGGTTGTGACCAATGGCAACAAAAAATGCACTTACTGGAATTTCTTGTAAGGTATTGGTTTGGCTATTTTTGATTCTAACCGCATTTACTGTTTTATCTCCTAAAATTTCATCCGTTTCGCTATTGAAATAAACTTTAATATTTGGCGTATTTAAAACGCGATCCTGCATTACTTTACTTGCACGCATTTTATCTTTACGAACAATCATATGAACGGTGGTACACATTTTTGATAAATAATGTGCTTCCTCAGCAGCAGTATCACCAGCACCTACAATCGCTACTTCTTTTCCTTTAAAAAAGAAGCCATCACAAACAGCACATGCACTCACTCCAAATCCATTAAATTTCTCTTCACTTGGAATGCCTAACCATTTAGCACTAGCGCCTGTTGAAATAATTACGGCATCTGCTTCAATGATCTTTTCATCATCAATCCATACCTTTTTAACATCCCCACTAAAATCAACTTTAGTTGCAAGACCATAACGAATATCCGTACCCATACGAGCCGCTTGTTTTTCAAAGTTCACCATCATCTCTGGGCCTTGAATACCATCTGGAAATCCAGGATAATTCTCCACATCCGTTGTAATAGTTAATTGACCACCTGGTTGTATACCTTGGTATAACAAAGGTTTCATATTTGCCCTTGCTGCATATATAGCAGCAGTATAACCTGCGGGGCCTGAACCTATAATTAAAATGCTTACTTTTTCTGTTTCCATAACTTCTTTATTTCTTATTCAAA
>DOMR01000144.1:4780-6148 GCA_003509845.1 Chitinophagaceae bacterium
TAAGATTGAAGGGGCTTGATAATATTTTAAACTACTAGCCCAAATAAGCTTTAAGTGCATTGCTGTATCTCGCTTTTTGTAAACGTTTAATAGCACGCTCCTTAATTTGTCTTATTCTTTCCTTCGTTAAATCGTATTTAATGCCAATTTGTTCAATCGTAACGCCATTTTCTCCATCTAAACCAAAATAGGCGTTAACAATCTCTGCCTCTCTAGGACTCAATGACTTAAGTACGCGACGAATTTCCTCTCTTAAAGAATCTTTCATCACATCTTCATCCGTTTCATCACCACCTTTTAATAAATCACCCATCGCTACATCCTCTGCTTCATGCACTGGTGCATCTAATGAAGTGTGACGGGTATTTGATTGAAATATATTATTGATCTCAGTCTCAGACATTTCCAAAATTCCTGCTAATTCCTCAGTGGATGGCTCACGCTCATGCTCTTGTTCAAAAGCCATATAAGCTTTGTTGGCCTTATTATAGGTACCAATTTTGTTTTGAGGTAAACGAACCAAACGACCCTGCTCAGCCAACGCTTGCAAAATAGATTGACGAATCCACCAAACCGCATAAGAGATGAATTTAAAACCTTTGGTTTCATCGAAACGTTGTGCAGCTTTAATTAAACCTAGATTACCTTCATTGATTAAATCAGATAAAGACAAACCTTGGTGTTGGTATTGTTTTGCAACAGATACAACGAAACGAAGGTTGGCTTGTACTAATTTATCCAAAGCACGCTGATCACCCATTTTAATGCGCTGCGCTAAAGTGGTTTCTTCTTCAGGATTTATCATAGAGATTTTAGAAATCTCTTGTAAATACTTCTCAACCGCTTGCGAATCTCTGTTGGTAATCTGTGTTGCAATTTTAAGCTGCCTCATGCAAAGAATTTATTTAAAGGTATAACGATGTAAAGGTCAAAAAAGTTGTGTCTAACGATAAGTAAAATAGGTAATTTTACCAAATGTTAGTCGGCAAAGGTACAATTTTGAGACTAATTTAGCAAATATTGATTGTAAAGCATTTATGCACACATTTTCCCGTTAAATGTCCCCAAATCGGTAAATTTTTGAGAATAATCCCTTTCTGAGAATTATCTTCGCGGTATGATTGATTTTAGATCAGATACTGTTACCCTTCCTACCCCCGAAATGTTGGCTTTTATGCATCAGGCACCTGTTGGCGATGATGTATTTGGGGAGGATCCAAGTATCAACGCTTTAGAAGCCAAGTCGGCTACTTTATTTGGTATGGAAGCAGGCTTGTTTTGTCCAAGTGGCACCATGACTAATCAATTGGCTATTAAAACGCATACACAAGCTGGGGATGAGGTGATTTGTGAGGAATTATCCCATGT
>DOMR01000264.1:0-6269 GCA_003509845.1 Chitinophagaceae bacterium
TTTGCCTGATTTCAAAACATCTTTTGAAAAACGATCGCGTACCGAAATAAATTCTGAAGTGGCAACTACTTTTTCAGCCATATGTGCTGGTATAAATAAAACGCCTTCTCTTTCAGATAAAACCAAATCGCCAGGCATGACGATGGCGCCACCAATTTTTATGGGTCCATTGAGTCCTATTAATACTACTTCTTCCAAAAATGAGGGATGAAAGTCACGTACATAGGCGTTAAATCCTTTTAGTTGCGATAATCCTGACAAATCCCGAGCAGCGCCGTCAAAAATAACACCATTGCCAGTTTTGTTGAATATAGATGCCCCTAAATTATCACCTATTAATGTGCCTTGCGCTATTTTACCAAATGCTTCAGCAACATAAACATCTCCTTTTTGTAAAATTTGAATTGGCCAAGCATTCGTGTTGCCAGTTCGGCCTTCTTTTTTACCACGCTCTTTAATAAGTGCTTCAATATCCGGACGAGTAGGGCTGTACTTTGCAGTAACCGCCCTGCCTACTACTGGTACATCATCATGTACCATTTTCCAATTTCCTTCAAACTGATTATTGTATCCTTCGTTATGAAGTACTTGCCAAGCTTCTTCGATGCCAATTTTTTTTGCTCTAGCAATTAATGCGTCACTTATTTTAGGGCGACCATCTTCAAACCTTTCTCCTTTCCAATTGGAGGTTAGATATTCTAATTCCGTTTTTGGAAATAATTGGGCTTGGGTAAAATAAAATGAACCTGTCAATAGTAATAATAATCCTATTTTTTTCATAATTCCTTTTAATTTATTTAGATGCGCTTTGTAAAACTTCTTTTAATCTTTTAGCAACAAGTTTATCTTCGCCTTCTTGTAATGACCAAGCCGTCATGCCAATATTATCTTTGCCGCCTACTGATTCAATGGAAGGATTTCCGTTGCGTAAATCCAAACGTAATTGTTCCCCTGTTTTACTAATCTTATTGTAATCCAATGAAATGTTTAAAGTAGGTGTAACATTTCCTAGTACAGGTGTTGAAATTGTTGTTGTAACACCTGGCACTGATTCTGCAGCAGCTTGTATTTTTTTGATTCGATCTAAAAAGATAAGCGCTTCTGCATCATGGTCAATTTTTACAAATTCTTCCACGGCAACAAGCATACCTAATATTTCTTCTTTGTTTACTTTCATCCCACGACCAATGGTTTCTCCACGAGGAGGCATTGATAAACGGGCTGCTTTGATCAAATCTTTTTTACCCATTAATAAACCAGCACTTTGAGGTCCTCTTAATGCTTTACCACCTGAGATGGCAACAAAGTCAAAACCCATTTCATTAAAGCGCCAAAGGTTGCTAACTGGAGGGACATCAGCAGCAATGTCAATCGTAGTAGGAATACCATATTGCTTTCCAATCGCTACCCATTCTTCATGTTGTATTTGTCCTCTATCAGATTGCACATGTAAAAAATGCATAGCTGCTGTATTTTTATTGATGGCCTTTTTCAATTCTTCCACAGTTTCCACCACTACAATTCTAACGCCAGTGTTGGTTAATGCTTGATTGTAACCAATGGCATGTGCTTTTTGACAAATAACTTCCGTTTTCATTCCTGTGCCATCCAATTTAGGAAGTGCTCTTACTTTAACTGGATCAAGTCCGGTTAAAATACCAGCCATGCCTAAGGTTAAAGCAGCAAAAGCGCCACTTGTAACAACGACTGATTCAGCCCTTGTGATTTCTGCTAATCTTTCACCCACTTTGTCTTGTAATTCATCTAGCATACAAAATTTATGGGAAGCTTGTCTTATAGCTTCTACGGTTGCAGGGCGCATTAGTGACGCAGTCATTGCGGTATAAGTACCAGCAGCATTAATAAATGTTCGAACGCCTAATTCAGCGAATAAATCACGCTTCATGGCTGCGGCTAATGGGGTTGCCATTGGTGCTGCATTAGCAGTTGAAAATCCACCTACAATTGATGCACCCGCAAGCGGTGTGATGGAAATATATTTTAAAAGGTCTCTACGTTTCATGATATTTAGTTTTAATTTTTAGTTTGCAATTGCAATACAATCCATTTCAACCAATGAGTTTCCTGGAACACCACCATAGGTAGCAACGGTTGTTCTTACTGGTGGTTTTGGTCCAAAGCGGCCTTTGAATACTTCATTCATTTGTTTGTAATCACCTAGGTCAGCTAAGTATACATTTACTTTTAAAACTTTTTCCATAGAGGAACCCGCTTTGATCAACTCTTTCTCTAATTCTTTTAGTACATGATCCGTATGTGCTTTAATGTCTCCTTCAAAATGCGCCCCTTTTCCTGCAACAAACACCATTCCTGCAAATTTAGTTGCACCTGAAAATAATGGAACGTCTTGGTCCATTTGAACATTAAATACTTCTTTTCCATTTTCATCCACACCAGAATTTGGTGTTGCATTTGCAGCAACACTAGCGCCAGTAATTCCTAAGAATCCAGCAAACATTTTTTTAAAAATAGATCGGCGGTTTTGAGGTTTCATTTTTTTAAATTTTATATTATTAATTTATTTAAGTTCCACAATCATTTCAATTTCAACAGAAATATTATTAGGGAGTGCAGCAACTCCTAATGCGGAGCGTGCGTGCTTTCCTCTTTCTCCAAAAACTTCCACCATTAAATTGGAAAATCCATTCATCACCGCAGGCTGTTGTACAAAGGCAGGATCTGAATTTACCAATCCAAGCACTTTAACAATACGTTTAACTTTGTTTAAATCACCGATATATGATTTTAATGTAGACAGCATTGAAATTCCGGTAAGTCTTGCAGCTGCAGCGCCTTCTTCAATAGTTACATCTTTTCCTAAATGGCCATACATTTGTCCGCCCCCAGGTTTGTCAGGGCCATGACCAGATAAGTAAACTAATTTTCCTACTTGAACTTGCTTCAAATAATTAGCAATCGGCGGAACCACAGGGATTAAAGTGATATTTAATTTTTTAATTCTTTCTTCTGGATTTACTTCCATAGGGTCATTTGAGAAAGCCAAACAAACAGGCGCATTAATTTTCATGTCCTGATTGGTGTTCGTTAATTTTCCGGTAGCATCATCAAATGAAAATATTTGCACCTTATCGTCATTTTGACTTGCAACAAAAACAAAATTACCCAATGGGGCGAAACTAAAATTTCTTGGTTTTTCTGCTACGGGTTGGTGATACATTTTCGTAAGCAACCCATTTTCGCCAATTTTAAAAATGGTCAATTCGTTACTCGTCACTCTATTAGTGGAAATTAACCATTTGCCACTTGGGGAGATATGAATGTCACCACTTCCTTTGGACGCTTTGGTACTTGATGTATCTGCTACAATGGATTGAATTTTATTAAACTTATTTTGGTCAATTGCAAAAACATCTACAGTGCCCGACATTTCATTTATTAAATAGCCATGCTTGCCTGTGGCATCAAAAACAAAATGTCTTGGACCGTTTCCTGGCGTGATTGAAATGGCAGTATAGTTTTCGTCCAATAATCCATCCGCGTATATTTTATGCTGATATATTTTATCGCCACCTAAATCAGTGACTAATAAATAGGAGTGATCCAAACTTAAAACAACATTATGGGCGTGTGAAGCTTCTTGTCTTGCTTTATCAATACTTGATCCATTGTATTTTATTTCTTGTGCAATGGGGAGTAATGCCCCGTCCTCACTTGTTTTAAAAACACTTAAACTCCCCGAAGTATAATTAGCAGTATATACTGTTTTACTTTCGGAACGATAAGTAATAAAACAAGGACCAGCTCCCTTAATGGCGGAGTTATTAATTTTTTCAAATTCATTATTGCTATTTAGCTTATATGAATTTACAGAGGAGGCATCTTTTGATCCTTCAGAAACGGCATACATTAATTTACCTTCATTTGCTAAAGTTAAATAAGAGGCATTTGCATTTTCCTTGGTATATAACAAACTCGGTTTTCCTGTAACTGCGTTTACAGAATATACTTCAATACCTGGGTTTCCTTTTTTTGTGTAGGAGCCAACTACCAATTGATATTGATTGGTGTCGGCAGGTGAAAAGTTAAGTAAGTTGGTTACTAATAGTGTGGCAATAAAATTCATAGCAATCGTTTATATTTTGAATCAAAAATTAATGAATAAAACGCATATTTTGTTGTGTATAACTCATATTTTATACACTTTTTTTAAATAGGCTTTGATTAAGGACATCTTCTATAGAATTTCGCATGGTAAATTTTGGGATAAGCGGTATTCTAAAAAATATTTTATTCAAGCAATTGATTTCATTTTCAAAATGTGTAGCTTTCCTATATCAAAAACGATTTTCTTATTATTTAAATTTAATTTATATGAAAAAGCAGTATGCACTTTTATTAGGGTTGCTTGTATTTAGCATAGGTGTATTCGCCCAGAATACAGGACCCATATATGATGTATTAGTTAAGGGCGGGCATGTGATTGACGCGAAAAATGGCATTGATGGTATCATGGATATAGCCATTAAACAAGGTAAAATATTTAAAGTTGATAAAAATTTAAATGCAAAAGATGCAAAACAAGTGGTGGATGCTGCTGGCTTAATAGTGGCACCTGGCTTAATTGATTTGCATGCGCATGTATTTGCGGGTACACAACCAGATCATTATTTAAGTGATGGCTTAAGTGCCTTAATGCCTGATGGTTATACATTTAGAGTAGGGGTAACTACTGTGGTGGATTGTGGCGGTGCAGGTTGGAAAAATTTTGCCACTTTTAAGAAAAATGTAATTGATGTATCTCAAACTAGGGTGTTGTCTTTTTTAAATATTGTTGGTGAAGGAATGCGTGGTGGAAATTACGAACAGGATTTGGCCGAGATGAATGCTAAATTTGCTGCAAGTGCTGCGAAACAATACAGTGATTATATTGTAGGGTTTAAACTAGCCCATTTTAATGGAGAAGATTGGACGCCTACTGATCGTGTTGTGGAAGCAGGGAATTTAGCAAAACTACCTGTGATCATTGATTTTGGTGGATCCAAACCTAATTTACCCATTCAAGATTTATTTTTTAAACATTTAAGACCAGGTGATATTTATACCCATACTTATGCTGCGCTAGGGGGTGCTCGTGAAGAAATTGTTGATGAGAAAAATATCCTAAAACCATTTGTATTAGAGGCACAAAAAAGAGGAATCATTTTTGATGTGGGTTATGGTGGGGCAAGTTTTAATTATTCACAAGCAATACCAGCGTTGAAAGCAGGCCTATATCCAAACACCATAAGTACTGACCTTCATACGGGTAGTATGAACACTTCTATGAAGGATCAATTAAGTGTCATGTCAAAGTTTTTGAATATGGGTATGTCATTGGTGGAAGTTATCAAGGCGAGTACTTGGAAACCTGCACAGGTAATAAACCGTCCATTATTAGGAAATTTATCTGAAGGTTCCGAAGCGGATATTGCCATCTTTAATGTTAGAAAAGGCAACTTTGGATTTTATGATAAAACCGGATTCAAATTAAAGGGTACTGAAAAACTTGAGTGTGAAGTTACAATCAAGGGTGGCAAAGTACTATTTGATTTAAACGGACTAGCGAATCCTATTTATGTAAAATAAATTTATTTTGTTTCACTAATATTCTGAAGTTGCATTTGTTTGATCTTGATTAATCTTAATCTTTGACGAACAATTGTAACTTCAGTTTTTGTGACAGAGTCCGAATAGTTATCAAAGTTGCGTCTAATATAGCTTAATACACTTGCAATATCTTGATCAGGCAGTTGTGAAAATTTAGGCATCATGCCAACAAAGGGCTCTCCGTTAATTTTTATAGGTCCTTCTAATCCTTTTAATATGACAGATATTAAGGTGTCCTTATTTCCATTAACCCAGTCCGATGCGGCAATAGAAGGGAATCTGACGCCATCGCCTTTCCCATTTTTTTGATGACACATCAAACAGTTCATTTGGTATAATTTTTCTCCACCAATAGCTACTTTATTACGCTCTAAATTATCTAAAACGATATCTGGATTTTTAACATAAGTTCTGTTTTCTCTTTCTTTCATTTTTGCCAAACTCTTTTCTGTGAACTCCTCTTTTTTCCCGTTGAATTTCACTTTCCAAATTTTTCCTTTTTCTGATTCTGAAATATATAAGGAACCATCTGGTCCTTGCGCTAATCCCATCGGACGATATTTGGAATCACTCGTATTCACTAATGTATCTCTTCCGGTAAATCCATCTGCAAATACTTCCCACTTTTGTGGTTTGCCATT
>DOMR01000264.1:6356-6883 GCA_003509845.1 Chitinophagaceae bacterium
CCATGAAATGCAACAAAGGCGCCATTTTTATAACGAGCAGGGAATTGATCTCCTGTATAAAATAATAAATCATTAGGTGCAAAATGTCCAGGGAAACCAACAATTGGCGTTTCAATGGTCGTATCTGTATTTTCAATTTCACCATTGCCACCATATTCAGGATTCAACATTACTTTTCCTTTCATTTGATCAAAGTAGTAATAAGGCCAACCCGCATTCGCCCCTGGTTTTAATTTATAAAAAGCCTCAGAAGGTAATAAGGCACTTTGCCATGCATTATAATATTGGGGCCAAGTATTTACAAGTCCATCTCGGCCATGACCCACACAATACAATGAATTATCTTGTGTGTTCCAGGTCATTGCCACCAAGCTTCTTAAACCTGTTGCCACTTTTACACCATCAACAGTTCTGAATTGATTTAATTTATTTTCATCAAACATCCACACGCCTGCGTTTGAATCTAAAATAGGGCAGGGTTTCATTCCCGGAGAACCAGGTAATCTATTTTCTTCTTGACAAGCATC
>DOMR01000264.1:6995-14591 GCA_003509845.1 Chitinophagaceae bacterium
AATATATTCAGGTTCCCCCATGGGAACCATTGACTTAGGATCAAGTTTGTATCTGTATACCAACATTTCGGAACTAGTATATAAATAACCATTGTGAATACGCATACTTGTTGCATATGCACCTTCTCTAATTTTTGGACCGAAATTTTTGATGATGTCAGCGCGACCATCTTTGTTTTCATCCCTTAAAACAAAATTCATTCCGCCTTCCACAAATCGATTTCCTTTCACATAGATATCCCCATTATCGTTCACTGCTAGGTGTCGCGCTCTGCCAGGTAAGCTATCAACTACAACGACTGCCTCAAAGCCATCAGGTAAAACTAACCCCCCATTTTTTTCACTGAAAAAATTACTACAACTCGTTAAAAATAAACAAATTGTGAAAATAAATAATTGGGGTAATTTTTTAAGCTGCATGGTTTTTGTATTAATAGCAATCGTAAAGCATCATAAATCTACTTATTTATTTTATTCAAAAATTGATTTTTTTATGAAAATTATTTAAATTAGGTGTATAACTTTCTTGATTAATATATTATCTTAATGATGTATATTCATTTACGATTGCCTGCCATATGACTATAAACATTAATCATATTGATGTTGAATTATTGAATCGTTTGCGAGAAAATGATACGCAAGCGTTTGAAAGTATATATAAAAAATACTGGCAAAACCTTTACCTGAGCGCCTTTTCCATATTAAAAGACAAACAAGCCGCGGAGGATATTATTCAAGATTTATTTATTCAGTTATGGAACAAACGTGCAACAATATCAGTGACGGTTTCATTGAATGCATATTTATCAGCTAGCGTTAAACATGAGGTTTTCAGGGTCATCCGAAAACGAATAGCTGAATTAGATTCTAGTGCCGTTATTCAATCAGATAAATCTTACAATGCACAAGAATTAATTGAATACAAGGAATTTCTCGCTCATACCCAGCAACTTATTGCAAAATTGTCAGTCAAGTGTCAGGAGGTTTTTGTTTTAAGTAGGGAGGATCAGTATTCTCATAAAGAAATTGCCGAGCAACTCAATATTTCTTCAAAAACCGTTGAGAATCATATCGGTAAGGCGCTCGGCCTTCTAAAAAATAGCCTGTAAAATAACTTTTTTTAATTTTTTTCCATCTGGACTAGGGGATAGATCCCATTTTTTACTCTTATAGGGGAGAAAAAACTATATTTTGGATATAAAGTCAATACTGACCTTGTTAGACAGTTATTTAAAAAATCAGTCTAACACTAAAGAAAAAGAAAAGCTAGATGAATTTTTTGAGGAAAATTCAAATTCAATAGAGGCGTCAAAGTCTATTGAAAATGTAAGTAAGCTCGAGGATAAAATATTTAATTATATTCAATTTGGCATAAAGGAGCAGGTTAAAAGAGAAAGTACTTTGAACCGCATGCCTTATTTACAAGTCGCTGCCTCCATTTTGGTTATTTTCTTATTTTCCACGACCATTTACTTTTATAGAAGTTCATTAGCTAGTAAATCGCAATTGCCAATAGCGCAAAGTGTCGCAAAGCTTGAAGACAAACAACCTGCAAAAAATATTGCCATTTTAACTTTGGGTAATAATTCTCAAATAGTTTTAGATGAAGCTTCCAATGGCGAAATCGCACAAGAAGGTGGGGTGAGCATTTTAAAAACGGATAAAGGGGAACTAGTTTATAAAATTAGGAATTCAAATAAGTTGTCTAACAAAGATTTAAATAAGTACAACACAATTTCAACACCCATGGGTGGTAAATTTAAAGTGATATTGCCAGATGGAAGTCTGGTGGTATTAAATGCCGCGTCTACTTTGAAGTATCCAGTACATTTTGATGAAAAAGTAAGAAAAGTATCTTTTACCGGTGAAGCCTATTTCGAAATCGCCAAATTGGAGGATAAGCGCAAACAGCGGGTTCCTTTTTTTGTGTATTCAAATGATCAAATAGTGGAAGTGTTAGGAACCCATTTCAATATTAATTCTTATGACAATGAGGAGTATAGTAAAACGACCTTATTAGAAGGCTCTGTGAAAATAATCAACGAAAAATCAGCGGCACCTGCTAAAATTCTTAAGCCAGGTCAACAAGCGGTGATTAAAAGAGGGGATGTTCAAACTAAAGTAATGATTGCTGATGAAGCGCAAGCACTCGCATGGAAAGACGGCTACTTTCTATTTAAAAATACCAATATAAAAGATGTAGTGAACGAATTAGAGCGTTGGTATAATGTAGATATACAATATGAGGATGAAATGGAATTTGAAAACATTACTGGCTATATCTCCAGAAATGTCAAAATCTCAAGTGTATTAAAAATGTTACAATTAAGTGGAATTGTGAATTATGAAATAAGTGGAAGTAAAATAATCATTAAAGGCTCGTAAAAATATAAATTTCAAAAAATGAAAAAAGTCCTACTCGAATCATTAAATAATTGGTGGCGCCAATTAGTTAATGAGATTGTTGAAGCAGTTAACTTGCAACAATCAAAATTTTTATTGAAAGCGGCATCGGTTGCATTTTTTATTTTCTTTTTTGTTTCTGTTAAGGCGCAAGCTGAAAATACGAATCAGTTTGTTACTTTAAATGAAACAAATTCTAGTATCGAAAAAATTATTGTAGAAATCAGAACGCAGACGGGGTATGATTTTTTATATAATGCTCGGTTAATGAAAGATACAAAACCAGTAACTATTGTTGTAAAAAATGAATATTTTAAGAAAGTGTTAGAAGAGGCGTTGAAAGATCAGCCTATCACTTTTGCAATTATTGAAAACACGATCATTTTAAAAAAAGCAGAAAAGGATAGAAGAAAAAATAATACGCCATTAATTTCTGTATTACCACAAATGAGTAGTCAACCAAACATGACTCCGGTAAGCCCAAAATCAGCTGGGGAAGCTGCAATAATTGCGAATCGAACAATAACAGGGAAGGTGCAGGATGCAAAGGGGGAAGCCCTTGCAGGTGTAAGTGTTACCATCAAGGGGACACAAATAGGCACCACCACGGATGCAACCGGTTTATTCTCCATCAATGCTGTTGATAATGAAGTGCTTGTTTTTTCCTATGTTGGATTTGCAACGCAGGAAGTAAATGCGACAGGTAAAGATAATCTTACGATAAAATTAGCAGAAGCGAATGCCTCCTTGAGTGAGGTGGTTGTTACCGCATTTGGTGTTAGCAAACAACGCAGAGGTCTAGGTTATGCAGTACAAGAAGTGGGTGGTAGGGATTTTACAGAAGGTAGAATGAATAATATAGCGAGTGCATTATCTGGTAAAATTGCGGGTGTGGATGCGGTGCAATCCAACGCAGGTGCTGGATCATCAAGTAGGGTCATCATTAGAGGTAATACATCTTTAAATGGTAATCAACAACCTTTGTATGTGGTAGATGGGATGCCCATTGATAACCAAAATAGAGGTCCAGTTACCTCCTCAACACAATTAAATGTGGATAGGGGTGATGGAATTTCAAGTATTAACCCTGATGACATTGCCTCCATTTCAGTGTTGAAAGGTGGCGCTGCTGCCGCACTTTATGGTAGTCAAGCGGCCAATGGTGTTGTGCTTATCACAACAAAAAAAGGAAATGTACAAAAAGGGATTGGTATAGAATATACTACTGATATCAATCAAGGGAATCCTTATATTTTTCCAAATTTTCAATATGAATATGGTCAAGGAAATGATGGCGTGAAGCCTGCAACTGCAGCTGCTGCTTTAAGTTCGGGTCGTTTGTCCTATGGGGCTAAGATGGATGGTACCCAAGTAATGCAATTTGATGGAGTCGCAAGACCTTATTCGCCAGTTAATGTGAAACAAAATATTTTGAATTTTTATCAACCAAGTCAAAACGTATTAAATAGTGTTTCCTTAAGTGCAGGTTCTCAAAAAACGCAAATCCGTTTATCCTTAAGTGATTTGAGAGCAAGAGACCAACAACCTAATTCAGAATTTTTCCGTAAAACGATTAATATGAATATGCGTGCTAAGATGGGTAAAAATGATTTTATTACACTAGAATCTAGTATACAATATAATATCGTTAAGGGGGTAAATCGTCCAAGCGTAGGTTATGCAGAATTGAATGCTGCATGGCCTGTATACTTGGCAGCAAATGTAGTGGATGTTAGGAATATGGCAGGAACAGATCCTACTAGGCTTGGTATTAACGCAGCTACGGGCAGAGAGCTTGAATGGAATCCGGTGCCAGCAGCTGTTAACCCTTATTATGCAGCTTATCAAATAAATAATAAAGACGATCAACAAAGATTAATAGGAAGAACAAGTTTGCAAGTTAATTTAGCTAAGAATTTATTTTTCAAAGGTACCGTAGCATTGAATTCAATTTATTATACGGAATCAAACTATGTTCCAAAAACAAATGCATTTACGCCATTGGGTTATTTTAGATCTGGAAAAGAGCAATCTAATAAAACTACTTTCCAAGGTATTATGAATTATAATAATCGTTTTATGGGGGATAAAATCGGCTTGAATTTAATGGCAGGAGCCAACCAGGAAAAAAATGATTATAGTAGTAATACCGCCAATGGTACACAATGGATTGTACCCAATTTGTATAGCATCACCAACTTGGTGAATAGGGATTTGGCAAATTCAAGTTCTTTATCGCTTGCAGGTATTGCATCTGATGCGACTAATTCTTTATTCAGTGAAGCGAATTTGGATTACGATAATTTATTTTTCTTGACCATTACTGGAAGAAATGATTGGTTCTCAGTTTTAAATCCAGGATTTAATTCCATTTTTTATCCTTCCATTGGAGGTAGTTTTATTTTATCTGATGTAGTTAAAATGCCTAAGTTTATTGACTTTGCAAAAATAAGATCATCATGGGCTGAAGTAGGAAGTGCAACGGTTAATGCAGGAAGTATTAATCAAATTTACTCCATAAGTAATTTAAACGCATATGGGCTTCCAACATTAAGTAATCCAAATATCTTACCTAACCCAAATATTAGACCAATTACAGCTACAACCATTGAAGGTGGTTTTGATGTAAGAATGTTGGACAATAGATTAGGCATTGATGTTAACTATTATTCTAGAAGAACTAAGAATGATATATTAGCGCCACCAATTTCAAATGCAACAGGTTATACAGCGGGTCCGCAAAATATGGGCTTGATAACGAACAAAGGATGGGAGATTACATTGAGTGGTAATCCAATCAAGAAAACTAATTTTAGTTGGAATATCGTTTACAACTTTAGTTACAACCAAAGTGAAATCATAGAATTGGCGCCAGGTATTGATGTACTTTCATTAGGAAGTGGTATTGGAGGCCCTACTATGATTAATGCAGTTGGATTACCTTATTCTACTGTTCGCGCTTTTGTAATGAAAAGAAACGCAAGTGGAACTTTAATCTACAATAAAGCTACTGGGTATCAAGATAGAGAGTTAAAGGATTTGGGTGTAGGTAATCCACCTTATTTGATGGGATTAAGTAATACTTTCTCCTACAAAAAATTCAGTATGACCGTGGATATCGATTCAAAATTTGGTGCAGTTGGTTATAGCAATATGATGCAATATGCAACCAGATTTGGTCTAACACCTGTGACTTTACCAGGTAGAGATAATCCTGCTGGATTAACAGTAACTGGTGTTGATCAATCAGGCGCGCCATTTACCAAACAATGGGCGCAAGTGGATTTGGATACTTACTATAATAACTTAGGAAGTGCTTATCCTGGTCAATTTGTTTATAAAACAGATTTCGTAAAATTGAGAAGAATGGTAATAAGATATAATATTCCTTCTAGTACCATTAAATTTATGAAAGTGCAATCGGCATCTATTGGCATTACTGCTACCAACTTAGCTATTTTATATCAAGACAAGTTGATTAAAGAAGCTGGCATTGATCCAGAAATGCAACAGACTGTAGGAAATGCACAAGGTAGCCAAGGTGTGGCGATGCCAACAACTAGAAATATTGGATTTACCTTGAATATAAAATTCTAACTCAATTAAATTTAAGAATATGAAAAAGATAATATCAAAAATACTTTACTTAACAGGGCTTATAATTTTGATGAGTTCGTTCCCTTCCTGTAAAAAAGGGAGTTTGACTGACATCAATATCAATCCTGATGCGATCACGTATATTGTTCCTGAATATACTTTTACTGCAGCTGCACTCGCGAGTGTTCCTGGACAAAACTACAGGGCACTAGGACAAGGCTTGCAATATTTTTCAACCTATAAGGAAGTGCCAGCGGTAGGTGATAAATTTTACAACTTCAATGGAACTGCTGGAACATTTGCTATTTATAATAATCAATGGAATAGATTGGTTCAATTAAAAGCCAAATTAACTTCAGCGGATGATGTAAATAAAAAAGCAGCTTGTGAAATTTTAAGAATTTTGGCTTTTCATCAACAAACCGATTTATTGGGGGACATGCCTTATTCAGAAGCGATGAAAGGAATAGAAGGGTTAAAGCCAAAATATGATACACAAAAATCTATTTACGCTGCAATGCTTTCTGAGTTAGAAGCTGCTTTAAAATCAATGGATCCATCAAAAGCAAACGTATTTGGTGCTGCAGATCCTTACTTTAAAGGCGATGTTACTAAATGGAAAAAGTTTGGGTACACTTTAATGCTTCGTTTGGGAATGCGTATGTCAGAAGTAGATGCAGCGACTGCCAAAGCTTGGGTGGAGAAAGCAGCTGCTGGGGGTGTAATGATTGACAATGCGGATATAGCGTATATAAAATATGCGAATGTAACAGGGCAATTTAATCCAAGAGTAGACGGTATGATATCAGGAGATTTTACTAGTCCAGGTGGTGATAATGTGGAAGGAAGTAAATGGTCTGCTAAATTTATTGATCATTTAAAAGCAACGTCGGATCCAAGATTGCCAGTATTATCGGTAGTTTGGGTGCCAGCTGGTGGATCATACACTGCAGATATCACACCTGCAAAACAAAGAGGGATGATCAATGGTAGTATTAATACAAAGCCTACAGATTTTGATACTTATTCTGAACCTTCCTTATTATATATAGATAGAGGTTCTCCAATTATTACTATGGGCCCTGCAGAATCATATTTATTATTATCAGAAGCGGCAGTAAGAGGTTGGACAGTAGGAATCACTGCTGAAGACGCATACAACAAAGCAGTTCGTGCAGCAATGGCACAATGGGCTTTATGGCCAACTGTAGCTCCGCACTCCGGTGTAATTTCAACAGCAACAGTAGATGCTTATTTATTGGCGAATCCATTTAAATCTACAGGTACGCTTGATCAAAAAATTGAACAAATCGCTACGCAAAAATGGGTTTCTTTGTTAGGTGATGATTATGAAGTGTATTCAAATTGGAGAAGGGTAAAATATCCTGTATTCAATTATGCAAATTGGAAATCAACTTCAGGTACATTAGTATCTTATCCTGGAAATGTAACCGCAGGAAAAATGTGGAGAAGGTTCTCGCTTCCTTTGGATGAGCGTAATGTAAATACAGCTAATTATAATGAGGCTATTAAGAGACAAGATTTTTCTGAAGAAACAGTTGACTTGTTACAGGGAAGAATGTGGTGGGACGT
>DOMR01000173.1:0-4770 GCA_003509845.1 Chitinophagaceae bacterium
GTTAATTTTGATTTTTCTTCCAATATAATTGCTACAAATTCAAGTGTTCGAATAAACACCCTAATTAATAAAATAATGAACAATAATTTTACAATAGAATCTATCGCCTGTTGCAAGCTCACTTTAAATAAATGCACATCCCATAACACTGGAAATTTTAATTCATACAATGTAATTACTGCGACTAAAAAAAGTAAAAATTGTTCGATAGGCACGACCAAACGATGCACATGACTTTTGCGTAAATCAGAATGGTTTTTCTTGTCAACCCAGGTATAAATTAAACTTGCAAAAAAACGAGAGATAAATCTTTTGAAAATAAAAGTGCCAATCAAAATAGCCAATATATATAGATAGCTGCGAATTGGATTGCTTAAAAATTCTTGGTCTAGTTGCATAATATTGAATTTATTATAATTTTTTCCACTCCAACAATTGCATCGTAGTTCCGTCAAAAACACCATAGGTGTAAAGGCGAATCCAATCCCCTAAATTAATATACCTTGTTGTTTCATTTATTTTAAAATCTATCGCATAATGTCGATGTCCAAAAATAAAATAAGCAACATCGATCTCCTTGGCTTTTTGTTTGGTATAAATAATTAGCCATTCCTTATCCTCTCCCAAAAACTGCTCGTCACTACCTCCTGTTTTCGCCCTACTCTTTCCGCTAAAATAGTTGGCTAATTGAATACCCAAATCAGGGTGTAACCAACCAAACAACCATTGACAAACCGGATTGGTAAATATTTTTTTTATGAACTTGTACCCTTGGTCACCTGGACCTAAGCCATCCCCATGTCCTATAAAAAATTGTTTGCCCGCAAATTCAAATTGTTTAGGTTCAAAATAAACATGGGCTTTAAGCTCCTCCGTCAAATAATCACGCATCCATAAATCATGATTACCAGTAAAAATATGCAGGGGAATTCCGGCGTCGCTAATTTCAGCCAAGCACCCTAATAACCGAACAAAGCCCTTGGGTACGACTGTTTTGTATTCAAACCAAAAATCAAAAATATCTCCGACAATAAAAATCGCAGCGGCATCGGTTTTGGCCTGCTTAAGAAATTGCACCAACTGTAGCTCTCTTTCACGGCTAGCCATTGCATTGGGTGCTCCCAAATGGAAATCAGAAAGGAAATAAATTTTTTTACCGTGTGCTAATTCCATGTAACTGGGCTTTAGAAACCAATTTTATAATACGAATTGCCTAATCCACTAACTTATCAACCAAAAAACAATACACTTCTTTAGGACCATGTACCCCCACAACCAAAGTTTTTTCAATGTCTGCAGTACGACTTGGCCCAGTAGCATAACTAATCATACTTGGTATTACATCGGCTTCTTTTTTAAACTGCGCCAAGCTATCTGATACATCAAACAACAATTGATGCGTGTAAGCAATACAAATATGAATTGGAGCATATACACTTGTGGTACGGCCGCTCAATTGCTGACTACTTAATACTATTGTTCCAGTTCTCGCAATTAAATGATCACATAAAGTAATCGCCGCATCGCAGCCTGCTAAATCATCTGTATTCACTGGGTCGAAATGGTATTCTTTCATGTCATCCAACCACCCTTCTTCAATGGAATAAATCTTTTCCCAATGGTTGGCTTTGATTAATCCACTCAGTTGACTGACCAATTCAGCTTCATCGGCACAGTATACAAACTTGCCTAATAACTCGGTAAATTTTTGCGCAAATTCAATTGTCAATTCCTGATCCGTCGGATAAAATATAGGCGTTTCCGCCACTTGATCCGGAAAAGGTACAGGCACAGGATCCTTGAGGGCCTGTTTAATTTTTTGTAATATTTTACTTCTTGCGCCTTGTGATTCCATGACTCGTTTTTTTACTTAAGCCGCACTTGGTTTTTCAGTGTCATCCGATGCAATCACTTGTTCAGTACTAGCAACGCTAGCTTGCTCAAAACTTGCAACGCTAGCCTGTTCTGGAGTAGCAGCAATCACTTGTTCGGTCGAAGCTGCATCAGCCACCGTAGTTTCCTCGGTAGTGATTTTATCCTTGCCTTCTTCTACATCAAAAGTAACCACTTTTTCTTCCTCAAATGGACGGTTTCCAATTAACGCTTCCACATCACTTTTATGTAAAACTTCTTTGTCTAATAATTCTTTTGCTAATTTTTCTACTTCCGCTTTTTTAGAAGTTAACAATTCTAAAGTTCTTTGATAAGCAGCATCAATCATCTTGCGCACTTCCTCATCGATAATTTTTCCTGTTTCTTCGCTAAAAGGCTTTTGAAAAGTATTTTCTTGAGAAGGATCATAAAAACTTACGTTACCAATTTTATCATTCATACCATAAGTAGTCACCATCGAATACGCCATTTTGGTGATTTGTTGTAAGTCATTAGATGCGCCAGTGGATATGCGACCAAAGAAAATTTGTTCTGCAGCACGACCACCTAAAGTCATACACATTTGATCCGTTAATTGCTCAATGGTATATAAGTATTGCTCCTTGGGTGTGTATTGCGCATAACCTAATGCAGCAGTACCACGAGGCACAATCGTTACTTTTAATAAAGGATATGCATGCTCTAAAAACCAACCACAAATTGCATGACCTGCTTCATGATAAGCAATGACTTCTTTTTCTTCCTTAGAAATAATTTTATTCTTTTTCTCTAATCCACCAATCACTCTATCAATGGCATCTTGAAAATCTTTCATCTCCACACCTGTCTTTCCTTTTCTTGCTGCAATCAATGCTGCTTCATTACACACATTGGCAATATCAGCACCCGCAAAACCTGGTGTTTGTTCCGCCAATTTATGCACGTCTAAATTTTCAGAAACTTTAATAGGACCTAAATGCACTTTAAATATTTCCTCACGACCTTTAACATCAGGACGATCAATGGATATTTGACGATCAAAACGACCTGGTCTCAATAAGGCACTATCCAATACATCAGGACGGTTCGTCGCAGCTAAAATTATGATACCTGTATCTCCACCAAAGCCATCCATTTCTACTAATAATTGGTTCAATGTATTTTCACGTTCATCATTGCTCATCATGGCATTTTTACCACGGGCACGACCAATCGCATCAATCTCATCAATGAAAATAATACATGGTGCTTTTTCACGTGCTTGTTTAAATAAATCACGCACACGACTTGCGCCCACACCCACAAACATCTCCACAAAATCAGATCCACTTAAACTAAAGAAAGGCACTTGCGCTTCACCCGCCATCGCTTTTGCCAATAAAGTTTTACCAGTACCTGGAGGACCAATTAATAATGCGCCCTTAGGAATTTTACCACCGAGTGCTGTATATTTTTTTGGTTGTTTTAAAAAGTCAACAATCTCCATCACTTCTTCTTTTGCTTCCTCCAAACCTGCAACATCCGCAAAAGTAATATTCACTTTAGTGCCGCCTTTTTCAAATAAGGTTGCTTTTGATTTGCCTACATTAAAAATACCGCCAGGGCCACCGCCACTTCCTCCTCCGCCGCCCATCTTACGCATCAATACCACCCATACCACAATAATTAATACAAATGAAAAAATGGTATTCGCTATTGGGCCAAACCACTCTCCTTCCTTTACTGTATTTTGAGGAATCTCAACAATTCCTTTTTGCTCATAAAATTTTTGTAAGCGTTCGTTAAAACTATTCCAATCCGTAACACTAAACTCAAATAAAGGAACACCCTTTACTTTCGCTTTGTCAATTTTTGTTTTTAATTTTTGTACATAAAAATCCTTGCCAATACTATCTGGCTTGATATATACACGAACCAACTCCTTATTTTGTACCAAATCGATACGCTCCACATCTCCATTGGAAAGCATGACTTGCTTAAATTCCTGTTCAGTCGTAAGACGAATTTCAGGTGCCATTTGGAAAAAACGCGCAGACAATAAAGAGATCGCAATTAAACCATAAATCCAATATATATTGAACTTAGGCAACTTTGGACCGTCACCCAATGGCGAACCTTTCTTTTTTTTATTATCAGGAATCATAATCGATATTTATTTTTTCGAACGCCCCAAATGAAATCAATTTAATCTCAAAAGGAGCAAATGTTTGTTTTATAATAACAATGCTTTTATTAAAATAGTTTACAAGTCATGCATTTTTGTATCCGCGTCACTCCACATTTCCTCTAATCGATAAAAATTCCTGGACTCGGGATGCATAACGTGAACAACGATGTTAATGTAGTCAATAAGCAACCATTGCGCAGCTGTTTTACCCTCACTTTTGTATGCCCATTCAGAACAATTTGCTTTCACTTCATATTCCACATTATCAGCAATTGCCTTTAATTGTGTGGTATTATTTGCTTCGCAAATGATAAAAAAATCAGTCGTAGATTCATGAATTTTTCTTAAATCCATGCTAATGATGTTTTCCCCTTTTTTATCCTGAATTGCTTTAATAATGGTTTTGAATATTTTAGCGTTGCGCGTAATTTGAGGTGTCGACGATTTTGGTCGATTTTTCAATGCAGTAAGATGTTCCAATGATGCTTTTTATTTATTTGTTATTGCTTTATTAGTCTAAAGATTAATAAATTAAATATTATTCTATGCTAACTTTACAAAAATAACAATTCTTTGTCACCTGCCACACCAATTATCACATTAGGGGAGCCGCTTATAGAACTGTCCGAGATTGATAGTACCAATATGTATGCCATGGAGCAGATTCATGCCCAAAAGGCCTTATCTGGCAGTGTGTACCAAACTGATTTTCAGACGAATGGGAAGGGGCA
>DOMR01000173.1:4952-5077 GCA_003509845.1 Chitinophagaceae bacterium
GCAGGCTTTTTTTATGGAATTTGCTGGGGAGGAGACCAAAATCAAAAAACCCAATGATATCTATTGGCGTGACAGAAAGGCAGGGGGTATTTTGATTGAAAACATAGTGCGGGGGACCGATTGGA
>DOMR01000187.1 GCA_003509845.1 Chitinophagaceae bacterium
CTAGCTGCATTTTTAGCCCCTGCTATTGGAGCAAGGGTAATTTTAACGAAGGGAAATTCAGATGCTGAATTAAGTGCAATGAGTGAATCAGTGAGGCAAGCCGCATTAGCATCAGAAGCTTATACGGTTAAAACACCGTATACTATTCTTGGTATTGTTTTAATAATTATTGCTATTTTATTTTATTTGGTAAAATTGCCAGATATCAGAACTAAAAAATCAGGTGGAGATAAAGCAACCGTTTTGGGCACTTTTAAGCATTCCCATTTAAAATGGGCTGTGATTACCCAATTTTTTTATGTGGGTGCACAGGTTTGTGTATTTAGTTTGTTTATTTTATTCGCTACCGAAGCTGCAGCGATTGATCAAATACAAGCAGCGGATTATTTAAGTTTTGCGGCATTAGCTTTTTTAATTGGCCGTTTTACAGGCACTTTTTTAATGAATTATTTTAATCCGAATAAATTATTGACGGTGTATGGCTTATTAGCTACGCTACTTTGTATTGTTGCTATATTTTCACATGGCATCATCACTATTTATGCGTTAATTGGCATGTCCTTTTTTATGTCAGTGATGTTCCCCACAATTTTTTCATTAGGCATAAAGGACCTTGGCTCAGATACCGAAATGGGGAGCAGCTTAATTATTATGGCGATTGTAGGAGGTGCAGTATTACCAAGAATATTTGGACTCATATCTGATCAAACAGGTAATATTCAAATGGGCTATATCGTTCCGATGGTTGCCTTTTTGGTGGTCACCTTTTTTGGATGGAAAGGTAGCGAGGTAAAAAAGTAAAATAAATACATTCTATAAAATACGCATCAAACATAGATGCGTATTTTTTTGCTATTTATTTATAATATTATTTTTTATTAACCACTGTTGCATTAATTGTGGCCAGAAAATTTCACTGGTTTTATTTTTCATTCCAAATCCATGTCCTCCTTTTTCAAAAAGGTATAATTCTGCAGGAACTTGTTTTTCTTGTAACTGATTGTAATAATTAATCGAGTTTGCTACAGGAACAGAAGCATCATCCTTTGCATGTACTAAAAAGGCAAGAGGTGCATTTTTGTTGATATGTTCTTCATTGCTAAAATAATGTACCTGATCCTCATTAATAACTGGTCCAATTAAATTATCCCTTGATCCTTTATGACCATAACTACTAAAGCTAATTACGGGATAAATCAGTATCTGGAAATCGGGGCGATAGGAAGTATTTCCTGGATTGTTTACTTTAACATCTTCATAATGGGTGGCAGCTGTTGATGCAAGGTGTCCGCCTGCGGAAAAGCCCATGATGCCTATCTTATTTGCGTCAATACCCCATTCATTTGCGTTTGTCCTAGCCATATATATCGCTTGCTGCGCATCCTGTAATGGAGCTATTGATTTATTAACTTGATGCTTGCTACTTGGGATTCTATATTTTAATACAATTGCATTTACGCCGATGGTATTAAAAAAGCTTGCCACATCTGTGCCCTCGTGAGAAGCAGCTAATATACCATAGCCACCACCTGGACAAATAATCACGCATGGTCTTTTAATAGTATCATTGGCGGCTCTAAAATATTGATATCCAGGTACGGACACTTTCCCTATTCTTAAAATACCATCATTCGTAATCACTTCCTCATTAATGGCATCAATATAATTAGGTATATTTTTATAGAGCGGTAAATATTGTGCTGTAGCATTTGACATATGTAGTATTGTTATAAAGAGTGTACTATAGATATATTTTAATTTCATAATTTAGCTTTTACAAATGAATTATTTTAATATTTAATTTTAAAGCATTTTATTTATGTAATATACATAATAGAAGTTTTACTAAATCTATTATATGTTGATTTAATTCCTAAATTTAAAAAAACTATGGCTATACAAATTTGTCCTGTTTGTTCTCAGGAAACCGATCCGGTGATGGTTCATGGCCATTACCAATGTAGTATTTGTGGCACTAATATTTCGCCTTGTTGTGATGGCGAAACCTGCGAAAATTAAAAAAGCCCCTCCTGAAAATCAGGAAAGGGCTTAATCGTATTGTGACATTTATGAACCGATTCTTTAATCTCTTCTTGGGGGTGGTGGTGGACCTCCACGACGATGCGTCATTTCATTTTTCATTTTTTTCAAAAATTCCTTATCGATTTTTAAAGCATCATTAATTCTTGTATCTGATTTTAAAATTGGTTTAAGCGCAGAAGCTAATTTTTTTCTTACTGTTAACATAGCTTCTTGTAACTCAATTTCGTTTTCCTTTTTTTCTTTGTAAATAGTGCGCATTCCATTTTTATATTCATTATATACTGGCCAAAAAGCTTCCGCCTCTTGCGATGTCAATGCTAATTGATCTGTAATAAATTTCGTTTTGAACATCTCAATGTTTGCTCTATTGGGCCTGCCCGGTCCTTTTTTGTCGTCCGCTTGTTTTGATTGCTCATTGGAGTGGTGCCTTCTTTCTTGCGGTCTTTGTGCGTTGGTTGTAACCATGACCATGCTCAATGCTAAAGTGTACAATAGGTATTTCATAAATTTTTATTTATATATTTTATTTTCCTTGCACTTTAAAATGCAATTTTATTATTTCAAAAATTATTTAATCAATTGAATCATTATAAAAATGTTCTGCTTCGGCATCAGGCTTAAATGCTTCTGATGACCAATCAATATCAGCCATCCATTCATTTGCATCTACATATGCTTCAATTTCATCATTTGATATATCTTGAATGGTTAAAGATGAAAGTTCTAAATTCTTATCTACACCTTTGTTTAAAAAAATGAAGGTGCTAGCGACTACCAATAGTAATGCTGCAGCAATGGCCATTTTTCCAATGGGGGTAAGAAAAAATATTTTCGGCTTATTATTTGCAATTCGGTTTTGTAATTTTTCAGGAAATGTTTCAAAATACGACGCAGGTACACTTGATGCCGACTTATCATAATTGGCCAAAGCCTCTTTTGAAAAAAGGCGT
>DOMR01000005.1 GCA_003509845.1 Chitinophagaceae bacterium
CATATTACTTTCCATTTTGCTGCTGAGTCGCACGTCGACAACTCCATTCTTGGTGACGATGTTTTCCTGGATACAAATATTAACGGAACTCACAATATCCTCAAGTGTATCCGTAAGCACGGTGGCAAATTAGTCCACGTTTCTACTGACGAAGTGTATGGTAGTTTGGGTCATGATGATCCAGGATTCACTGAAAGCACTCCATATGATCCTCGTAATCCGTATTCTGCAACCAAAGCAGCCAGTGATCATTTAGTTCGTTCATATGTAAACACACATGGTATCGAGGCAGTTGTGACCAACTGCTCGAATAACTACGGTCCGCGACAGCATAAAGAAAAGTTTATCCCCACTGTGATTCGTCACATTAAGAACAATACACCTGTTCCTGTTTATGGTGATGGTCAAAATGTTCGTGACTGGCTATTTGTTGAAGATCACTGCGAAGCGTTGCTCACTATCGGACAAAACTTTAAGTCTGGTGAGCGTTATAACATCGGCGGTGGCGTTGAGATGAGTAATCTTCAAATGGTTACACTCATTCTTGATCTAATGGGTAAGCCAGTTCACATGTATCAAAACTGGATTAATTTTGTGCCCGATCGTAAAGGTCATGATTTTAGATACTCGATGGATGCAACTAAAATTGCTTACGACTTGGGTTGGCAAGCAAAAACAAGTGTTAATGATGGCTTAATTAAAACTTTGGAGTGGTATAATGCGTAAGGGAATTATTTTATCTGGTGGAATGGGAACAAGACTTTATCCATGCACAGAAGTTATCTCTAAACAATTACTTCCTGTTTATGATAAACCTTTAGTTTATTATCCATTGTCTACATTAATGCTTGCTGGTATTCGCGATATTATGATTATTAATTCGCCGAATGACAGCGATCCATTTCAGCGATTATTAAAAGATGGATCTCAATTTGGTTTGAATATAACCTATTCAGTGCAACATGAACCAAGAGGTATTGCTGAATGTTTTCGTATCGCCGAAAAATGGATTGGCGATGATGATGTTGCACTCATTTTAGGCGATAATATCTTTTATGGCAATGATTTAATTAACAGATTTAATCGAGCAACGTGGAATACTTCTGGGGCAACATTATTTGCATATCATGTAAATGATCCCGAGAGATTTGGTGTTTTAGAATTAAATGAGTTTAATGATCCCATCGACGTTCATGAAAAACCAAAGGATCCGCCAAGCAGTTATGCAGTTACTGGTTTGTATTTTTATGATAACAAGGTTGTAGACTATGCATATCAGATTAGCCCTTCTGCAAGAGGTGAACTTGAAATAACTGATATCAATAAACTATACATGAAAAATCATGATTGTAAGGTTGAATTTTTAAATCGCGGAATCGCTTGGATTGATACTGGAACTTTTGAATCACTTTCTGAAGCCTCGACGTTTGTCGGAACAGTTCAGCGTAGAACTGGAATGATGATTGCATGCCCAGAAGAAATTGCATTCAAACAATCTTGGATCACCGAAGAAACTTTATTAAAATCAGCTGAACAGTATAAAAAATCAGACTACGGCAAATATCTATTTAAAATCGCAAGAGGATTCTAAAATGCATTGTTTAGTTATCGGCAGAGGTTGGACTGGAAATAAAGTTTTTAACGAAATGGTTAGTCGTGGACATGTTGTTACATTAACACCACACTATAAAGCGAATGATACTATTTTAAACAACAGTTATGATTTTGTTATTAATTGTGCAGGTGTGACTGGAGTCCCAAATGTTGATGCCTGCGAAAATAACAAAAAAAATACAATAGAAGGTAATGCCATTTTTCCTGCATTATTATATGATGCATGCGAAGAAGCTGGAGTTAAGTTGGCTCATTTCTCTAGCGGATGTATATATCAAGGAATTATTCAAGATGAGTATGCGTATCCTAATTTTTTCGGTAGCACATATTCTGTATCTAAAGGAGTATCCGACACTTATTTGCGAGATAAAGCATTAGTTTTTCGTATTCGGATGCCATTTACTGGCTTAAACGAATCTAAGAACTATTTGTATAAAGTTAAGATGTATTCTAAAATAGCTAAATTATACGATGCAGGCTATAATTCGTTGACTGATTTGGACGAGGCGGTCAAAGTCGCCTGCAATTTAATAGAAGATGATGCATTTGGACCTATAAATTTAGTAAACAGTGGGCATTTGAATATGCATGAAGTTGCTGAAATTCTTGGATTAAATCCAGAATGGTATACAGAAGAAGAATTCTTAAATGTTACGGCAGCTAAACGATCAACCTGTATTATTCCAGCTCATTCAGCAATGTCTGATGTTCGAACTGCCGTGGAACGAGCGGCGGAAAAAATGAAAGATAGCTAAATACATTAGATCCCACAGTGTGGAGAGACAATGTTTAGTTTTAAGCAGTATGCTGTATTAATATCTGAAGAAAAAACACCAGCTCGCGGAATACAGCATCTACCACATCCTGCAGAAGCAGCATTTCAATCCAACCGTGGTGCGGTTGGATCTTCTTTATCTAAAATCCAGGGTGTGTTAAGTGGTCGTTCTCCTATTACTCGAAAAATAGACGATCGTATGTCTTTTCAGGTCATTAAAACTCCAGAAGGAAAAGTTGGAGTTAAGTATAAAGGACCTGGCGCAAAATATAATTATTCCGCTGCAGATATTAAACAGCAACATGGGAGCAAACCCTATTTGGTTGGACCACTTATGAATATTCTTAAACATGTTCATAAAGTGCTTCCAAATAAATCTGCAGAATATCAAGGGGGATACTTAAGTGCACCAGAAGATAGAGTTGAGGAAGATGACACTATAGGTCATAAACCTAATACTATTAAATATTCTGTCTCAAAAAATTCTCCTGAAGGGAAGAAACTTCAAAAATCAAAAGTTAGTCTTGTTATACATTCTGCACTAGATTCAGAAGGTAGAGCATCACCTATAGAATTTAAACAATTTAAAGAACACCCAGATGTTCATTTAATGAGTCACTCAGTTTCACCAGAAGAAAGGAAAATAGATCCAGCAGCAAAAAGAAAGGCATTAGAACACATTGCTGCAGCAAAAAAACTCGCAAAAGATCATTCTCATGAGCATCATCAGGGTCATGAAGAAACTCTATTACGTTATGCAAATTCTACAATTGATACTGGAGAAAAACCATCAGTAAATGGTTATAAAAAATTCTTACAAAAGTATCATCAAAAAAGAATAGATTCGGTCAAAACTGAAAAATCTAAAAATCAAAAGAAAGCGGAAATGGATGCTGCTATAAACCATGTTAACGATAACATGGAAAAATTTGATAGAACTTTTGACATACATCACCATATTCAGCAAGCAACACATGTTACTGCTGATGCATTATCAAAAACAGCACATGGTGGATATAAACATCAAATCGATAGCGAAGAAACTACTGGCGAGGGATTCGTGTCAAACGGTGTTAAATTTGTTCCTCGCAAATTTACTGAAGCGAATCGCAAACGATCAGCAGCATTTAAAGCACAAAAGAGCATAATATGAGTAAAGCAACATTAACATTTGGTAGATTTAATGCACCAACTGAAGCTGGGCATGGAAAATTAATTAAAGCAGTGCAAGCTCATGCTGAAAAATTTGGAGGATCTCACTACATTTTTCCTTCGCACACTCAAGATCCTAAAAAAAATCCATTAAATCATGGCGATAAAGTAAAATTTATGCGCAGATTATTTCCAGATGCTAATATAGTTTCAAATAATAAAATTAAAAATATTATTGATGTTATGAAACATATTGAATCAAAAGGTCATACACACGCAACTTTGGTTGTAGGGTCGGATCGCGTAGGTGAGTTTAAATCATTGCTCAATAAATATAAAACTAAAGAATTTCCTGGTATTAAAACAGTTAATGTAAAATCAGCAGGACATCGAGATCCAGACGCAGAGGGCGCTGAAGGTATGTCAGCGTCTAAGCTTCGTGGTTTAGTTTCTGCTGGAAAGGAAAAAGAATTTATCTCACATTATAGTGATCCTAAACTTGGAAAAGAAATACACGATAAAATAAAAGCAGGTATGCAAATGGAATCAACAAACCCAGTCGGCATTTTTCTACTTGGCGGTCCAGGAAGCGGAAAAGATTACGTTTTGAAAAACATCTTTTCTCGCTTTGATTTGACCGAAGTTCAAGCCGATCAAATCCTTAATGGCGCTGCTGCAGAACTATTTGAATCAAATAAGAATATTGTGATCAATGGTGCTAATGATGCTGAGAAAATTGAACACGTTCAGAATATGCTTGAAGGATATACCTTTGATTTTGTTCACGTATCTGTAACAAATAAAGTTTCACGTTTGCGCAATGAACAGCGTGAACAACCAATTTCTGAATCAAAGCGTATTGACAAATATCTAAAAGCTGAACAACTAGCAAAAGATGTTGAAGCATTTATTTTTAACAACTCAATTAATTTAAATGAATCTTCAGAAATGGAAAAAATCTTTTTTGCTGATCAAATTGAAAAATTACTTGAGAGAGTTGTAGAGTTGGGATTAACAATAAAAACTGCATCTGAACCTAAAACATTTGCAGTGATAAAGGAAAAGTATTTCCCACCAGTGTCAAAAGATAAAGAATCTGGT
>DOMR01000119.1 GCA_003509845.1 Chitinophagaceae bacterium
CCATCCACTTTTCTGCTTTATGTAAATAATTGGTATCCCCTGTTATTTCCTGCAAGTGTATATAGGATTGTATTAAAGCACCATAATCATCTAAAAATGCAAATGATTTTTTTACACCGTTGGTATTGGCATGAAATAAATGTTCCTGATCCTTGTCTGAAAAATTATTTTCAACCCAAACAATCGCATCTATTGCAGCTTGCTTGTATTCCTCATCCCCAATGGCAGCATAGGCTTTACACA
Organism: Chitinophagaceae bacterium; assembly: GCA_003509845.1. Classification (GTDB taxonomy): domain Bacteria; phylum Bacteroidota; class Bacteroidia; order Chitinophagales; family Chitinophagaceae; genus Sediminibacterium. Next base: position 244 of record DOMR01000119.1, read on the forward strand.
ATGCAGTAATTAATAAACAATTCCAAGACAAAATTATTTTATAATCAAGTGCTGGTCTAATTCTTTTGGATCGGTGATTAAATAAAATATTTTTTGCATTAACAAATTCAGGGGATACACTTTTTTCAAGCGCTTCTGTCGTCCATAAAATATTGGTATGTTCCCAATTTCCATTTTGTGTTACCTGATAATAATTACAAAATTCCGTGAACAAGGATGGATCAAGGAGTTGTTCAATTTCATCATAAGACCAGGTATAAAATTTACCCTCCACCCCTTCACTGTCCGCATCCAATGCAGCATAATAAGCACCTTGCTGGTTGGATAACTCTCTTTTTAAAAATGAAACAGTTTGTTTTATGATGTATACATAGGTTTCTTTTTGTGTAATTTGATAAGCTTCCGCCATTACGCCAATGAGCAATGCATTATCATACAACATTTTTTCAAAGTGAGGCGCCTGCCACTGTGCATCGGTACTATACCTGGCAAAGCCGCCACCCAAATGGTCATACAACCCGCCTTGTATCATTTTATCAATGGATCGTATCGCATGAACCATGCAACTTTCGTTGCCATTCATTTTGAAATTTCTAAATAACATTTGCAAACAAAATGTTTGCGGGAATTTTGGCGCTGACCCAAAGCCGCCCCACATCGTATCTGCATTTTGTAATATTCTGTTCCCAATGATTTCTACTTCTTCCTTGGTGGGTAAACTATTTTCCTCATTTTCAGATACGCTTGCGCTCGCTAATGATGCGGGTTGGTGTATAATATTCTTGTTTAATAAATGTTGCGTAAGTTGTTCTGCTTGGTCATTTATTTTTTCGTAATTGTTGGTATAAGCTTCATTTACTCCTTTTAACACATCCAACCAGGAAGCACGTTGCGGAATCGTCCTGGGTGGAAAATAAGTACCTCCAAAAAAAGGCTTACCATTCGGTAGTAAAAAAATATTTAAAGGCCATCCGCCAGAACCAGTCATTGCTTGAAGTGCATCCATATAAATATGATCCACATCGGGACGTTCTTCGCGATCCACTTTAACATTGATAAAATTTGCATTCATATATGCTGCAACGCTTTCATCTTCGAAACTTTCTCGCTCCATCACATGACACCAATGACAAGCGGAATAGCCAATACTTAATAAAATGGGTTTGTTGTTTTTTTGCGCTTCGGCAAATAGCGTAGATGACCAGGCCACCCAATCCACTGGATTATGCGCATGCTGTAATAAATACGGACTCGTTTCTTCTATAAGACGATTGGTAAACTTAGGATTTGCATTCATTTAAATGCAATTTAATTGAAGCAGAAAAATATTAAGTAAATACGCCTTACTTCTTTTTACTACTTAAGGAAAGATATTGATCCAACCCCGACATCATACTGGTTGTCTGAGGGCTAGGCACTCTAATATGCAATGTTAAACCTGCTTCTTCAACGGCCTTGCAAGTATTGGAACCAAATGCACCAATGATGGTGCCATTTTGTTTAAAATCAGGTTTGTTATCAAATAAACTTTTTAAACCACTCGGCGTGAACAAACAAATGATATCAAATTCAGTGGTTTTCAATAGTGCTGAAATATCACTACTCACGGAGCGATACATATATCCTAATTCAAATTTTGTTGCATGCTCCTTTAACCAATTGACAATTTCATTGTCCTGTTGATTTTCGCTACATACATACAAAAACTTTTCGTTTAATTTATGTTTGTTCAAAACATCAAACATTTTTTTATTAGAGCCATCGGTACCAAAAAATACTTTTCTTTTTCGATACATAATAAACTTTTGCAAATACAAAGCAACCGACTCGGTAATGCAGAAATATTTTGTATCCTGACTAATGCTCACCTTTAGTTCATCGCAGGTTCTAAAAAAATGGTCTATGGCATTTTTACTCGTAAAAATAACAGCTGTGTATTCTGCAATATCAATCTTTGTTTTTCTAAAATCTTTCCCGGAAATGGGTACCAATTGAATTAATGGCTGAAAATGCAATGCGACTGCGTACTTTCGCTCTAACTCGAAATAAGGCGATTTTTCACTTTCTGGCCTTGCTTGGGAAACTAGAATTTTTTTAATGGTCTTTGTTGTAGTCGATTTTTTTGCTCCACTCATTTCACTTCCATTTTTATTTTCGTATCCTATTAATAAATGCCGCCAAAATATTGTACTATAAATTTATACAATATCGTGAGTGGCAATATCTCGAAGGCACAAAGGTATAGAAAAAAATGAAAAGACGAGATATGTAATTTGTTTCTAACTGATGTTAGGGAGAACAAGTACCTATATAAAATTAAAAGAACGGTAATTAAAGCAGCGCCGCCTATCGCATAAGGATGAAAGATGGGTTTTGAAAAGGCCAATATCAATATAAAAGGCACTAATAAAACACCCAATACTTTATTAATCATAAATACTACGAAAATATAGGTATTAACCAGTTCCTTTGAATTAAAAACATACCCAGCAATTTGCAAGGAAATATATTTTCCAATATATAAAAATGTAAAAAATAAACTAATATAAAAAAAGCCCTCCCAAAAAGACAGCGCCAA
>DOMR01000132.1 GCA_003509845.1 Chitinophagaceae bacterium
ACGCAAAATTTATTTGGTCTTAAAACACAATTGCAATTTGGTAAATTATTTGTAACAGCTGCTATCGCTAATCAAAAGTCACAGCGACAATCTATGGCATTACAAGGAGGATCATCTACCCAAAAATTTCAAAAAAGATTAGATGATTACGAGGAAAACAGGCACTTTTTACTAGCACAATATTTCAGGAATAATTTTAATAGTGCCATGTCCACTTTGCCCTTAGTGACAGGGCAAGCGCAGGTGCAAAGAATTGAGGTTTGGGTAACCAATCGTTATGGACAAACTACCAATGCGCGTGATGTAGTGGGTTTGATGGATATCGGGGAGCCTAATCCGAGTAACAAAACATATGCTACGAATGCTTCTGCAAAATTCCCAGATAATAATGCCAATAGTTTATACAGTAGTATTGCTAAAAATAGTGCAGCAAGAAATCCTTCAGCAGTTTCAGGTGTATTAAGCATGGCTGGTTTAAAGTCGGCAGAGGATTACGAGCGTACTTTTGCACGTAAGTTAACAGAGAACGAATATTACTTCAATCCGCAAATTGGTTTCTTATCATTGAACATTCCTTTGCAGCCTGATGAAGTATTGGCCGTTGCGTTTCAATATACTTATAATGGTAGGGTGTATCAAGTGGGTGAATTTTCGGAAAACACCGCACTAGATCCAAATAAAGGCGTACAAAATGTTTTATTTTTAAAACTATTAAAAGCAACTACGCAACGAACCGATTTACCCATTTGGAATTTAATGATGAAAAACGTGTACTCCTTGGATTTGTTTGGTTCCATTCAGCAGCAGGATTTTCAATTAAATATTTTATACGAAGAGCCAAGTAGGGGCTTAAAAAGATATATGCCAGTAACAGGTGCAAATGTTTCGGGACAATCCTTAATTAAATTATTACAGCTAGATCGTTTAAACAATCGGAATGATCCACAACCTGATGGGGTATTTGACTTTGTAGAGGGCTTTACGGTTTTATCTAAAATGGGTCGTATCATTTTTCCTTTATTAGAACCCTTTGGTGATGATTTAAAAAATATTGCATTTAAAGGAGTGAGTGATGATACTGCTAAAAAATATTTATTCCCGCAATTGTATCGTAACATAAAAGCAGAGGCGCAAACTTATGCAAATTTGAATCGATTTGTAATGGAAGGCCAAGTAAAGGGAAGTGCGGGTGGATCTGAGATTAGTTTAAATGCATTTAATGTACCACCAGGTTCGGTAAGTGTTCGTGCCGGCGGACAAATATTAATGGAAGGGCGTGATTATGTGGTTGATTATGGCTCAGGAACTGTGCGTATTATTAATCCAGGTATTTTAAGCTCCAATATTCCAGTAGATGTTTCTTTTGAAAATAATTTAGGTTTTGGATTTCAGGAGCGCGGCTTTAGGGCATTGCGCTTAGATTACATGGCCAGTAAAAATTTCATTTTTGGATTATCATCAAGCAGGTTAAGTGAAAGACCATTTTTTACTAAAACAAATTTTGGTTCTGATCCTATAAATAATACTATGTATGGTTTTGATTTTAATTACAAAACTGAATTACCAAAATTAACAAAGGCATTAGACAAGCTCCCGTTTTATAGCACCAAAACAAAATCCTATTTAACTGCTTACGGGGAAGGTGCATTTTTACAACCCGGGCATGCACGACAAATTGGAAGGGGCGGTAACGGTGTTGTTTATTTAGATGATTTTGAAGCAACGCGTACCAATATTGATTTGCGTTTTCCTTTTACCTCATGGACATTAGCATCTACGCCACAAGAGCGATTTAAGGAAGCTAATTTATCGGATTCAATTGACTATAATAATAACAGAGCAAAGCTTGCATGGTATACCATTGAGCCTACACTGCAAGATAAAAACTCCACGAATAATCCGCTTAGGTCAAATTTAGCATTGCTGAGTGATCCAAGAGTTCGTCAGGTGTATACCAATGAATTGTTTCCACAAAAAACAACAAATATTACGGATGTACAATTGCCAACTTTCGATTTAAGTTATTATCCAAAGGAGCGTGGCCCTTATAACTTCAATTATAAGGATATGGATGCTGCCGGAAAGTTTACAAATCCAAAAGATAAGTGGGGCGGTATTATGCGTTCTTTAGATCAAACTGATTTTGAAACAGGTATTATTGAGTATGTTGAATTTTGGGCACAGGATCCATTTATAAAATCTAATGCGACTAGAGGAACCTTGGTTTTAAACCTAGGGAATGTAAGTGAAGATATATTACGTGATGGTCGGCGCTTTTATGAAAATGGAATGCCGACGCCAACCATACCTGCAGGAATTGATAGTTCTACCTGGGGTAGGGTTCCAGTGAATCCAATTCAAGTAACCAATGCATTTAGTAATAATCCGGAGGACAGAAAATACCAGGATGTGGGATTGGATGGCTTGGGTGATGATGATGAGCGTTCTAAAAAAGCCTATGTTATAAATAAAATTACGAATGCAAATGTTAGGCAACAATTTACAAATGATCCATCAGCTGATAACTATGTATGGTATCGTGATACCAAGTACGACGCAAGTAATGTGGGCATTTTAGGTAGGTACAAAAACTTTAATAACCCACAAGGCAATTCTGCATTGGCGGGTACAGGCTTATTTAGTAGCGCTGCCACCTTGCTTCCGGATAATGAGGATTTAAATAGAGATAATACATTAAACGAAACAGAAGCGTATTTTGAGTATGAGATTAATTTACAGAAAAATAACATTTCCGCTACTACCACTAATTATGTAACCGATTCTAAAACACTGAATGTTACATTAGCAGATGGAAGCAAGAGTATTGAAAATTGGTATTTATTTCGCATTCCTATAAAATCATACAAACGAAATGTAAACGGCATTCGAGATTTTAAATCCATTCGATTTATTAGAATGTATTTAACTGACTTTGAAGATTCAGTGACCCTTCGTTTTGCCAAATTGGATTTGGTTCGTAATCAATGGAGACAATTCAATTATAACATTGATAGTTCGGGTAATTATGATTCACTCGGAGGGGTCAACTTAAATACCAAAGTAAATACCTTGGCAGTGAGCTTGGAGGAAAATGGAAGCCGTACACCAGTAAATTACGTGGTTCCTCCAGGTATTGAACGTGTCCAATTATTGAGTAATAATGGTATTAATTTATTACAAAATGAGCAAGCATTAAGCATTCAATTAAACGGGCTGCAAAAAAATGCTTCTCCACGCGGGGTATTTAAAACTATGAATGTGGATGTGAGACGTTATGGTAAAATGTCCGTGTTTTTGCATGCAGAGGATAAAAGGAATATCAATAGAGTAGATAGTGGCTCCATGACCGCAATTATTAGAATAGGGCAGGATTTTCAAAATAATTTTTATGAGATAAGAATTCCTTTGACTACGACAAGGCAAAAATTATATGCTAGTTCGGAGGCGCGGGACGTATGGCCTTTGGAAAACGAGTTGAACTTGAGTTTAATGGATTTGGTTAAATTAAAATTAGAAAGAGACAAACAAAATATTCCTTTTAATAAAAAGTTTGGTCAAAATTTTGGAAGACAAAGATATTCGGTGATGGGTAATCCAAATTTGGGTGAAGTGCGTGGAGTGCTAATTGCATTTGAAAATACCAAGTCCGATGTTCCGATGGATGCTGAAGTTTGGATTAATGAACTTAGATTATCTGATTTAGATGAAGAAGGATCATGGGCGGCTTTAGGAAGAATGGATATAAGCTTAGCTGATTTGGGTACCATCGCAGTTTCGGTGAATAGCAGAACCAGTGGCTTTGGGGGTATTGAACAAAAAATGAACGAACGTGCTAAAACCGGATTAACACAATTTGATATTGCTACCAATATAGACGCAGGAAAATTACTTCCAAAACAAGTGCGTATTTCCTTGCCTGTATTTGCAGGTATCAACAAAACCCAGGAAAATCCGCAGTTTGATCCATTTGATAAGGATATATTATATAAGGATAAAATGAGTGCTTTAACAGGTGCCAAAAAAGATTCTGTTCAAAAAGCATCTATTGATCAAACCACCATCAAAACATTAAACTTTACCAATGTCCGTTTTTTACCTGGGCAAAAACAAAGTTTGATCAGCCTGAGTAATTTTGATTTTAGTTATTCTTATTCACAATTATCGCAATCAAGCCCTACGGTTCAACAAAATAAAATTGACAAACAAAGAGGTGCGATAGGGTATACATTTAATAATAATGGAAAGTCAATTGAACCCTTTCGGAAATTCATTAAATCAAGTTCGCCTTGGTTAACATGGGCGAAGGAAATTAATTTTAATCCAAAGCCAAGTTTAATCAGTTATCGTGCGGTGTTTGACCGACAATTTGGAGAATTTATTCCTAGGGTGGTGAATTCATTTGATGGTACTACAGATAAAGTGGATACCACTTATGATAAGTATTTTACCATGAGTCGTATATTTAATATGCGTTGGGGTTTAACCAGGTCACTGAACTTGGATATGACGGCTAATTTAAATTCAAGAATAGATGAACCTAGCGGACGTATTGATACTAAGGAGAAAAAGGATTCATTAACAAGAATGTTGCTTCGTGCGGGACGCAATACTTTGTATAATCAAAGAGTCACGCTTAGATACGATATTCCCACCAATAAGTTTCCATTAACGGACTGGATCATGTCCAGTTATAATGCATCAACCAATTATAATTGGGTGGGCGCAAGTAGGTTGGCACAGGAACTGGGGAACATGATTGAAAATACTTTCTCACAACAATTAAGTGCACAGTTTAACTTTTCAAGCTTCTATAATAAATCAAAATTCATTCGTGCAGCCTTATCTGACCTGCCTTATCAGGCCAGTGGTAATGCTGATCCTTTAGCCAATAGAATATTAATGACAAAGAAAGAGGCATTGGAGGGCAAAGTGGGTAAGGAGAAAACAGTGGCTTTACTAAAATGGAGGGACGCGCGTAAGCAAGAGCGTATAGCACAGCGTGTATTAAAAGCAAATGAACCGATTAATGTGCCTGGCGGTGTAAAACAAATCGTTGGTTTATTAACGATGTTGAAAACGGCTTCATTAGATTATTCTGAAAACTATAATAGTCGCTTGCCAGGTTATATGTCAGGTGTAAACTTCTTAAATTCAACTTGGGATGGCTTGGCTCCTGGTATAGATTATGCTTTTGGTAAACAACCTGATTCAATATGGTTAAGGCAACAGGATGCAAAAGGTTTATTATCCAAGGATGATAAATTTAATTTAATGTTACGTCAGGGCTTTGATCAAAAATTAACTGTACGAATGCAAATTGAGCCAGTCAGAGATTTAATTATTGATATTAATTTAGATAAAACCTTTAGTAAAGATTATTCTGAATTATTTAAAGATACTAGTGGTACAGGGGTTAAATCACATTTAAATCCTTTGTCAGCAGGTGGGTTTAGTATTAGCTACTTTGCATTGAATACATTTTTTGATAGTCATGATCCTAATATGATTTCAAGTGTTTTCCAAACCTTCCAGGATAATCGATTACGCATTTCAAATAGGGTAGCGGAGAAAAATCCTTATTGGGATAATAAAAAGGATCCTAATGGATATGCGATTGGGTATGGCAAGTATTCACAGGATGTTTTAATACCAGCATTTATAGCAGCATATACGGGTAAGGATAAAGAATCGGTTGCATTATTGAATCAAAATAATAGTAACATACGTTCAAATCCATTTTCAGGAATGCTGCCCATGCCTAATTGGAATATTTTATATAATGGGTTATCTAAAATAAAACCACTGTCTAATTTTTTCACTAATATTTCATTGTCACATGGTTATAATGGAAATTTATCCATGAATAGCTTTGCAAGCTCATTGATGTATGTGGATAGATTATTTTTAGGAGCACCTTCGTTCTTGGATCCAATTAGTGGTAACTATATTCCTTATTTCTTGATTCCTAATATTACCATTAGTGAAAGAATGGAACCATTAATTGGTGTTAACATAACAACAGTAACGCAATGGTCATTACGCTTTGAATATAAAAAGAGCCGTTTATTGGCTTTAAGTTTGGTGGATTACCAATTAAGTGAAAATAATAGCAAAGAATGGATTTTCGGAACCAGCTATCGTGCTAGGGGATTGAAATTGCCATTTAATATTCCTGGTATGAACAATGCTAAATTGGCAAATGATTTAACTTTCAGATTAGATGTAGGACTTCGTGATATGTACAATAGTAATAGTCGCTTAGATCAAGCAAATTCTTATGGTACAGGAGGTCAAAAGGAAATTACTTTACAACCTTCCATTGATTATGTATTAAATAGCAAGATCAATCTTAAATTCTTCTTTGATCAACGCAGGACAACACCCTACATTTCTTCTTCACCGCCAATCATATCTACTAGGACTGGCGTGAATGTGCGTATCGCATTATAATAAATTAATTCCTTGTTCGCCTTAGCCTTTCTTAAATGCCCATTTGAACATTAGTTTCCAAGTCACTTTTTTACCATACAATAATATACCTGTGCGATAAATACGGCCACTTAACCAGGTGGTGAAAATAAATCCACCCACTAATACTGCCATACTTAAAATTAATTCCCAATACGATACTGCACTTGGAACACCATAGGCTACTCTTGCCATCATGACCATGGGCGAACTAAACGGTATAATACTGGCCCAAAAAGCAATAGGGGTATTTGGATTTTGTGTCACCATAGTCGTAATCACATACGAAAAAATAAGCGGCATGGTAATCGGGAACATTAAACTTTGTGCATCCTGTGGATCCTCATTTACAGTACTTCCGACTGCGGCAAAAAGTGCAGCATAAAATAAATATCCTCCGATAAAGTAAAATATAAAGCAACCAATGATTAAAGGCCAGTTTGCAGTAGCAATAGTGTGTTGCATATTATATATTTTCACCGCCGATTCACTCGCTTGTGCCATTCCGCCTCCTGCCATTTGACCATTGCTTTGTTGTAAAGCGGCAACTTGTGTTTGCACATCTGCGGGTAAAAATCCCATGGCAACACTTGTTAAACTGATAATGAGCACAATCCATAAAATAAATTGGGTTAATCCTACAGCACCAATGCCAATGATTTTACCCATCATTAATTCAAAAGGCTTTACACTACTGATAATAACTTCGGCGATACGATTTGTTTTTTCTTCCATTACGCCACGCATGACCATCGCACCATAAATAAACATGGTTAAATATATAAGTAAACCACTGGCATATCCAATACCCATCGCTAAGCCTGCATTACTTTCCTTACTTGATTTTCCTTTGTCCTCGTAAGCTTTTAATTCTGCAACATTAGATGCAGTGTGTATTGAATCTAAAATACTTTGTTTAATTCCAGCATCCTGCAACATTTGATCTTCAATCGCCTTATTAATTTTATTACTAATACTTTCCTGTAACATGAGTCCCATTGACTTTTGAGACCTTAATATGTAATCCGTTTTTTCATCCTTCTTAAATTCGGGTAATATTAAAATATCAGTAAACCCTTTTTGCTTGTAGTTATTCGTGTCCACATCTTTGGGAAAGCTAAAACTGATCTGGTTTGTATTTTTTAATGAATTTTTAATAAATCCATTTGGATCAATCACGGCAATACTTCTTTGTTCCACACCCGAAATAGCTAAATAGCCAGCTGCAGCAATAAAGCCTACAATTAATATAGGCATTAGAAAAGTAAGAATTAAAAAACGCTTGTTTTTAACCCTTGTTGTATATTCTCTTTGTATGATTAGCCAAGTCTTATTCATCTGCGTATTTTTAAAATTTAATTATTTTGAAATGCCCTTGCGGTGGCATGTGTGTTTTCGACCAATTTGATGAAAATATCATTTAAGGAAGGGAGTAACTCATTGTAGGCAACAATATTGACATTTTCTTGCAATAAATATTTTAATACATCATTAGATTGATAGCCTTCGTTTATTTTTACCAATATTTTATTATGCGCATTGCTTACAGTGGTGAAAATAGGGTTGGGGTTAATAGCAACTTCATTGTCAGTCTGAATTAAAAAACTATTTTCTTTAAACTGTTGTTTGATATCAGTCACAGTGCCATCTAGTATTTTCTTACCAAGATTCATTAAAACAATATGGTCGCATATTTCCTCCACCTGCTCCATACGGTGTGTACTAAATATGATGGTAGCGCCTTTTTTTGCAAGGTTGTAAATTTCTTCCTTGATTAAATTTGCATTTAAAGGATCTAAACCACTAAAAGGTTCGTCGAGTATGATCAATTTAGGTTCGTGTAATACGGTAATTACAAATTGTAATTTTTGACTCATCCCTTTACTTAAATCTTCTACCTTTTTATTCCACCAGGTTTCCATCTCGAATTTCTTAAACCAATACTTTATTTTTTCAGTAGCCTCCGCTTTGCTTAAACCTTTTAATTGCGCTAGGTATAAGGCCTGTTCGCCAATTTTCATTTTTTTATATAAGCCTCTTTCCTCCGGCATATATCCAATTTTTTGGATATCATCGATTGAATTAAATGGTTTTCCGTCTAAAATAATATCACCTCCATCTGGGTAAAAAATTCCGGTAATCATTCTTAGCAATGTTGTTTTACCTGCACCGTTGGGTCCAAGTAATCCAAAAATGCTTCCTTTTTGTATTTCAAAACTGATATCATCTACCGCTTTTTGGGTAGCATAATATTTTTTTAAATTTGACAAACGTAATAGCGGATCCATATTTTTCAATTTGATTCAAAATTAAACTCATTTTTTCACAACTAATGCCTCAATTTATCAAATGGAAAATTTAACCTTGTAGCGGTTATAAAAGGGGATAATAGGCTATCTTCGAGCAAAATTTAGTGTATGCGCTCAAATATTTTCAATACAAGGAAATCAGTCTATCTTTTTGTTGTTGCCATATTATTTTTTGGGCTAAGTAGCTGGGGCTTTTTAGTGCACCGCACCATTAATCAAATTGCGATATACAGTTTGCCTGCGCCTTTGCAATCTTTCTTTCACCAGGACATGGAATATTTGGTAGAAAATGCACCGAGAGCGGATAATCGAAAAAATACCGATAAAACTGAAGCAAGCAAACATATTATTGATATAGAGGAATACGGCCCAAATTCAATTAATGAAATGCCAATGGATTGGGCGTCAGCACTTAAAAAATATTCATTTGATACTTTAGATAAATATGGATATGGTCCTTATAATATAATGATGAGTTTGGAAAAACTAACGAATGCATTTAAATCTAAAAATAAGGATAGCATCCTATTTTATGCAGCAGATTTAGGGCATTATGTGGGCGACTTACATGTGCCTTTGCATATCACTAATAATTATGATGGTCAATTGTCAGGTCAAAAAGGAATGCATAGTTTATGGGAATCTTTTATTCCTAGTTTGCGCATTGATCAATACCAATTGTATAATCCGCATAAAGCGAAGTATTTAAAAAATCCAGAAGCTGCATTGTGGGCAGATATTCGTAAAGCCTATGCCTTACTTCCAGAAATGTTTGCAAAAGAAATTGAAGTTTCTAAATCATTTACCCCTGAGCAAAAATATAAAATGCAAATGTACTATGGTAAAAATACCAGAATGTACACCAAGGAGTTTGCGGAGGCTTATGCCGATGCATTGGGTGGTACTATCAATAATCAATTAGTTGCATCTGCAAATATGCTTTCTGATTTTTGGTACACTGCTTGGGTAAATGGGGGCAAGCCTAGTTTTATTTCCAGAGATATATCTTTAAATTTATCTGCAGAATTAAAATCATTCAAGAACAATAGATTAATACAGGATAGCTTATTAATATCAAAAAAAGGCAAGCCTAAAGCCAACGATTAA
>DOMR01000251.1 GCA_003509845.1 Chitinophagaceae bacterium
AATGACAGAAGGAGTTATTGCTGCCTGGCATAAAAAAGTGGGGGATACTGTTAAAAAAGGAGATTTATTAGCCGAAATTGAAACGGATAAAGCAACCATGGAATTGGAGAGCTATCAACAAGGTGTTTTATTACATGTAGGCACGCCACGTGGCGGAAAATTGCAAGTCAATGATTTATTAGCGATTATTGGTGCTGCAGGAGAAGATGTTTCTGCCTTAGTCGCACAAAATACCAACACAGGTTCTGAAACAAAAGCAGCGCCTGAAAATACAAAAGTTGAAACACCTGCTGCTCCTGTAGTAGCAAGTGCTGATAATATTGATTTCAGTAAGATGGAAGAAGTGGTTTTAATGCCACGCTTAAGTGATACAATGACGGAGGGTGTGATTGCGGGATGGCAGAAAAAAGTGGGAGATGCCGTAAAGAAAGGAGAAATTTTAGCGGACATTGAAACGGATAAAGCGACTATGGAATTAGAATCCTATAAAGATGGGATTTTATTATACCAAGGTGCACAAGCAGGAGAGAAAATTTTAGTGAATCAATTATTATGCATCATCGGCCAACCAGGTTTAGATATTGATGCGATTGTGAAATCAGTAAAAACCTCATCAGATAGTCCCGCGGTAGCTGCGCCAGTCGTTGAAGCGTCGAACGCGACGCCTGCACCAACAGCTCCTCCAGTAGTTGCAGCAACTGTTGCGCCAACTGCATCTGTTGTAAATGAAGGAAGAATTTTTGCTTCACCACTTGCTAAAAAAATAGCCAAAGAAAAAGGGGTGGATTTAAAATATGTAAAAGGGTCAGGGGAACATGGAAGAATTACAAAAACTGATTTAGATAACTATACACCAGCAAGTGAAAACACTTACACGGTATCTGCGCCTATTGGGCAAGTAAGCTTCGAGGATACGCCAGTATCACAAATGCGTAAAGTAATTGCAAAGCGTTTAAGCGAAAGTTTATTTACCGCGCCTCATTTTTATTTGACGATGAAAATAAATATGGATGCGGTAGTGGAAGCACGTGCAATGGTCAATGAGACTTCATCTGTTAAAATAAGCTTTAATGATTTTATCGTTAAAGCAGTAGCACTTTCATTAAAACAACATCCTAAAGTAAATAGCAGTTGGTTGGGTGATGTAATACGCACCAATCATCATGTAAATATTGGTATTGCGGTAGCAGTGGAGGAAGGCTTATTGGTTCCTGTGCTTCGTTTTGCAGATGGTTTAAGCTTATCGCAAATCAGTGTTTCTGTGAAGGAGTTCGCGAAAAAAGCAAAAGATAAAAAATTACAACCTGCCGATTGGGAAGGAAGTACTTTCACTATTTCTAATTTAGGCATGTTTGGTATAGATCAATTCACGGCAATCATTAATACACCAGACGCTTGTATATTAGCTGTTGGTGGTATTGCGCAAGAACCTATTGTAAAAAATGGTCAAATTGTACCTGGAAATGTTATGAATGTAAGCCTAAGCTGTGATCATCGTGTGGTGGATGGTGCAACAGGAGCTGCATTTTTACAGACATTAAAAAGTTATTTAGAAGCACCGATTAAAATGTTTATTTAAAATATATCAAGTAGTAAACACTTGAAAATTATTAAAAGGCTCCGTTATAATTAAATTAAAGGAGCCTTTTTGTTTAAATTAAAAACCTATTGAATGAAAAAATTATTGCAAGTTTTAAATGATTTTGAAAAGCAAGCGCCGCTTTATTTAAATAACAATAAAATAGTATCTGAAGCGAATGTTGGATGGCATATCATGCATAGCTGCTTGGTGATTACTTCAATTACAGAAGCAATCAGGAAGTCAGATCCTTCATTATATAAAAAGAAGTTTAGCTGGAAAGCTTTTTTCGTGTTGCTTTTTAATAAAATTCCTAGAGGAAAAGCAAAAGCACCCTCTTTCACACAACCTGCCAATGAAGTCTCGATGGATATGGTACTGCAGCAAATAGCAGAAGCTCGAAAAAGTGCTGAATTACTTTTGACTGCGGATAAACGCCATTATTTCACACACCCTATATTTGGAGACCTTCGATTGCCTACAGCTATTAAAATTTTATATGTACACACCTATCATCACGAAAAAATAATAAGAGATATTTTACAATAAAATGAATAAAAAATCCCCGCTCGATGCATCGAGCGGGGATTTTTAGTTTGCGACTTTGCTAATTACCTATTAGTCTAAATCGCAACCAATAGGAGCCCCAGGGGCGATGTTTACTGGTTTTGGCAGACTCACTTTATCAGGGCTCTTAATTCTTTCTATGGCATATTGATAATGTGCAGTATGCAATGGATCCGATTTAGTGAGTGTTTCTAACTTAGCCTTTAATTGTTTTAATCTTTGTTGCGTGATGCTGCGTACTTCATAGTTCGCATCTGTACTTTGACTTACCCCAAGCAACCAATGAAGTGTTTGCTGTTGTGTTTGTTGTTGAACGCTTCCAGCCAAACCATTGGGTATTTTTATATACCATGTATTTTCAAGTATTTGGTCAAGTACATCATCCCAACCTATCACACTAGCTCTTGCTTTATTTTGTACCAATCGATTAGCGCGCTCCACATTAAATAAAAATCCTAATTCAAAATCAGCCAAAGCTTCAGCGGCACTTAATGCATCAAAGCTCATACCCATTCTTTTTTCAAATAGCTCACCAACGCCATAATATAAAGGAGGGCGTGGTGGGATCAATTTTAAAATATTTTCAGGTAAGGTTAAAGTTTCTGCGCTCAAGCATTTTAGTGCTGCTTTTAAAGCTTTTTGTTGCATTTCATTTGATAAAATCGTTGGTTTTATTTGATTTGCATCTCCACGAACGCTATAGGTATAGTTTATACCACCTATCACTTTGGTCACTGCTTCATATTGGTAACGATGGTAATTATATAATGGAACTAATACATCTTCCAACTTTGATAATGGTGTGCCATTTGGAACGGCTTGCTCACCAAATTGACTGATTGCTTTTTTTCTTACCTCAATTACTTGATTTAATCCAGCAACTGCATCCGCTTGGTTATCCCATAAATGCGCATTTGGATGAAAGCCACTTGCTGATCTTGCATCTGCATCCGCGATAAACTGTAATCCATTTTTTGAATTCTCAATCAGTAAATTTTGCAATGCTTTACTTTCATCAACGGTTTTATCAAAATCTTGATAACCATAGGTAATGGCGTGCTTATCCCATTCTCCAATTTCGT
>DOMR01000022.1 GCA_003509845.1 Chitinophagaceae bacterium
GAACAAAGTGAAAGCGCCATCCAGTTATTCTTGAATTAGCTGCGCTTGAACGCAGTGAAAGCGCCATCCAGATATTCTTGTATAAAAAAAAGGGCACCAACTATAAATAGTCGATGCCCTTTTAAGTAATTATAAGTTAAACCTAATTGGAATATCCAGGGTTTTGTTGAATTATTGAATTTGCTAAAATTTCAGAATTTGGAATAGGTAATATAAATCTAAAATTACCAGCAGGTAATGTTGCAGATGCAGTTGTACGTGCATCACTAGGTAAACGACTTATAGCTATATTTCTTCTTTTAGCATCCCAAAAACGATGACCCTCAAATGGTAATTCTTTGAAGCGCTCTGTCATGATTGCATTTATTAATAAATCTTTGGTTAAAAAAGAAGCATTAACATATCCTGTAATACGCGCCTTTCTTAAATCATTTAAATCGGCAGTTGCGCCAACTATATCATTAGTTTCAGCTTTAGATTCAGCACGAATTAAATACATTTCACCAGTTCTGAAAACTTTCGCATCAGCCACGTTTTCTGTAGGTGTACCATAGCCAGCACCTGCATATTTCGCTATAATTTTTGAAGGACGTGGATTCTTTAATAATGGCTCATTTTTAAAATAAGCATTAAATCGAACGTCTTGAATTTGATCATAAGAATCCCATAATTTATCTGAAGGTAGCCAAGTAATGGTGCCAATATTTGTGGCGTTTGCGGATGTACCTCTAAATAAAGATCCAATTTTTGTTCCTGTTGCAGATGTTCTACTTAATTTAAATGCAACTTCCGTGTTGCTTAAATCCTTCCAAATATTATTAAATGTAGCGGCAGTAGCCAAAGGTAAAGCATTGATATATTCAGTACTAAATGTGATTGCATTTGCATAATCTTTGGTATACAAAGCAACTCTTGCTTGTAAACCTGTTATAGCATTTTTATTGGCTCTATAAATATCAGTAGTAACCTGAGGAACTAGCGTCTTTGCTGTCGCTAAATCAGCATTTAATTTAGCAAAATAGGGCGTTACAGTAATTCTAGCCTTAGGTGTTAATGAGGGTGTTTCCATATAAGCAAGTGCTAATTCAGTACCTACCGATGTATTACTATAATAACGATACAATTCAAAATGAGCAAAGGCTCTTAAAAATAATGCTTCGCCTTTTAGTTTTAATTTCAATGCCTCTTCTGTTGCATTCGCTGCCTTTGCCTTAGGAAGTGCCTCCAAAACTCTGTTGACCCTATCAATAATTAGATATTGAACTGGAAATGCTGTATAGTTGTCACGCAAACCAATATCTGTTGATCCATATTGCCATTCGTGAGTGGTTGCAGCATTATAAAATTCGCCAACTTTTACTTCATCAGAAAGCGTACTATTCAATAAAATACCCATTTCTACGTTCATTGCAGAATAGCCTCCAATAATTCCTTGTTCATTATTGTTTACAGTTAATAAAGCAATATCTCCCCCAATAAAATCAGTCTCTTTAACATCGATTACTTTACTACATGAAGTAACAAAAAGAGATATGATTAAAACAGTGCCAATAAACAGATTAATATTTTTCATTTTTATTTATTTTATTCGTTTAAAAATTAAGATCAATCCCCAATGTATAAACCGATGGATTTGGGTATTCATTTAAACTAATATTATTATTGTCTTCAGGATCTAATCCTCTCCAAGGACTCCAAATTTTTAAATTTTGTCCTTGTAAAAACAATCTTCCGCCAGAAAAAATAGGATTACTATTACGTCCTTTAATTTCAGGTAACTGATACGAAATTAATAAGTTTCTAAAACGTACAAACTTAGCATCTTCTAAATCGGAAGAAGTAAAGCCTCTATCAAATTTTGATGCCTGAAATGGTTTAATATCTCCAGGTTGTTGCCATTGACCATCTATCAATTCTCTTGAAGCCCTAACCGAAGCATGATATCCCGGGGTACCTCTTGTAATCCAGTTTCTAGTATTATTGCTTCTTACAACATCAAATTGGTAAGTAAATAAACCAGCTACAGAGAAAGATTTGTATCGAATTTCGAAATCAAACCCTCCCTGATGAACAGGCAAATAATTTCCAAATTTAGCGAACTGACCTGCTTTAGCAATATCATTGGTTGTGGTACCATCTGGTGCTTCATATAAAGGTGATCCTGTAGCAGGATCTACTCCTAAATAATTATAAGTATAATGAGACCCATAAGGTAAACCTTTTCTAATCACAAAGGTTCCTAGGAAATATTCATTTACTACACCTAAATCTTCAATATTATTTTTATTCATTGAATGATTAAACCCTAACGTTAAACCAAAATTTCTATTTTTAATCACATCCACTTTAGCATTTAACTCAAAACCTTTATTAGACATTTTACCTGCGTTAATATTCAAACTAGAAAAACCAGTAGTCCCACTTAATGGCTGGCTAACAAACATGTCCACTGTTAAATTTTTATAAACATCAAGATTAAACCTTGCACGATTATTCCAAAAAGCAAAGTCTAAGCCTAAATTGGTTTTCTGAATATATTCAATTTTCAAATCAGGATTACCAGGTGTTGAAGGACGAAGCCCAGTAATAGTAGAACCCGCATAAGTTACAGTGGAATAAGCAGGAACCTGTGGCCCTTGATAGTTAGTTACACTTACTAATCCTGCACCATAACTACTAGTTGCAATTGAACCAATATTTGGAATAATACCATAAGAAGCCCTAAATTTTAACTCATCAAACATGGTTAATTTTTTTAGGAATTTTTCATTTAACATATTCCAACTTGCACCTGCCGACCAAGTGGTAATTTCTCTATTTTCTACATTAACAATTCTTGAAGTACCATCTCGACGTACACTAGCATTTAAAGTATAGCGATTATCATAGGTATATTTCAGGTTTGAAAAGTATGACCTTATACCAAAACCAGATTTAGCACTTGATCCATATTGAGGAGTAGTAGCTGCTCCATTTGTAGGAATTGTACCTGCACCTTGTCCTGTTTCAGATAACCTTGGATCTATATTATATAAAGTAAAACCAAGACCTCTTTGATACCCACGTACTATTTCATAATAAAGCCCCCCTTCTATTTCATTTTTCCCAATTTTTTCATTGTAAACAGCACTAGATGTGTTTATAAAATCAGATCTTAAACCATAAGCTTCTTGAGTTATACCGGCATTGAATGTTTGAAGTTGCCCTACATATGATCTTGGGCTAACGTAACGATTATTATAATTGCTTCCAACATCTACTCCTAAAGTATTTTTTAAAGTAACGGTTGGGAATAATTTGTAAGCTATTACCCCATTTGCATTTGCTTTTATTTGATCAATTCCACGACTAGAATTTTGTATACCTTCTAATAAATTAGCAACTTGTTTTAATGCCATATTGGTACTAGATCCAAAATTCAAAGAACCATCAGTTTTATAAGGATTTTCGTAAGTCTTTGCACGGAAAGTCATTTCAAAAGGATTTCTTGTTCCACTACCTAACTCACCTTCCGCAATTTTTGTTTTTGAATATCCAACGGTTGAGCTTAATTGAAACGATAATTTATTCACCGTGTGATCTAAATTAAAACGAACTGTGTATCTTTTTAAAGAAGAGCCCAGATCAATACCTTGTTGATCAAAATAGGCGGTTGATAAATAGAATTTAGTTTTGTCATTTCCTCCAAGTACTGATAATTCATGTGATTTAGATATGCCCTGACGATAAAATATATTAGCGTAATCAATGTCGATTGCCCCAATACTATCTAACATAAATTGTTTTCTTGTTGCATCCATACCAGCAGGAAGTGCTGGATTTTTTGGAGAATAGGTCCAACCCGGGGTACCTGCTAGTTTTTCCCTTTCTTCATATGCCAACATCTCTTTGGTATTCATCATGTTTATTCTAGAAAAATCAGGCGCCTGTGTATAACCGTATTGCGATTTATAGGTTACTTGTGTTTTTGCATTTTTACCTCTTTTTGAAGTAATAACAATTACTCCAGTACCTCCTCTAGCTCCATATAAAGCAGCAGCACTTGCATCTTTTAAAACAGTAATAGACTCAAAATCGTCTGGATTAATGGTTTGCATATCAAATGAAGGCATTGGAACTCCATCAAGGACAAATAAAGGTTGCGTACCTGCACCTGAAATAGATTGAATACCCCTAATAGTGATGGTAGCACTTGCACCAGGACGACCAGAGCCAGAGTTCACCAACATACCAGGAACGCGACCTTGAAGCGCTTGGTCAAATGAACCCATTGGAACATCATTTACTGTTTTACCACTAATAGTTGTAGCAGCACCCGCAAATTGCGTTTTACGCTCACGTGAATAACCTGTAATAACAACTTCTTCCAGTAATTTAGTATCAATTACAAGTGAGATATTAATTGTATTTCCTTTACCAACTGTCGCAGTAAAATTCTCATATCCAACATAACTAAAAACAATTGTTTTAGCTTTTGTAGTTATTTTGTAATTACCATTTGCATCAGACAAGGATTTAGCTGACCCTGCATTAATTGTTACACCACCTAAGCCTGTATTTGTTTTTTGATCCACTACCTTGCCAGTAATCATTCTTGTATCCTGTGCATAAAGTGAGGCAGTATAACAAATAAGAAGAAATGTTAAGACTACTAGTTTTCTCATGATTTAAAAAATTTTTATAAAGATAATGATATGTTAACATATATATAACATAAATGTAAATATGAATAGCTTTGAAATATAAGAATTTTAACCTGATATCTGATCTGTTTAAAAGATATAATAAAATCTATAACTTTTATTTAACATAATAAAAAAAATACCCTAATCTGGTAATAAGGAAGCCAACTTCGCTACTAACTCCGAATGCAATTTTTCACTGTTACCCAAAATGCGCATAACAAACTTTCCATTTTGATCAATTAAAAATTTAGTTGGATAACCATTAATATCATAAGCTTTTACAGCATCAAAAACTTGCGGATCGTATAAAATTTGCAGCCAGTTAATACCGTCTTCTTTAACAGCTTTTCTCCATGCTTTATCTTGGTCAGCTATATTTTTACTATTAACTTCATTAGAAATACCAATAATTTCAAACCCCTTATTCTTATACTTTTCATACAGTTTTTTAAGCGCTGGGTGACTGATTCTACATGGCACACACCAACTTCCCCAAAAATCAATTAAAATAACTTTTCCCTTTAAATTTTCAAGATTAACTATTTGGCCATCAATACCAACTTGAGAAAATGGAATAATAGGCTTGCCTATTGCTGTATTTTTATTGCTTTCAATTTTATTATAAAGTAGTACTCCAGTTTTAGTAGATTTAAAAGCCGTTGGGAAACTATTAAACTTTTCATCTAGCTCATTATTTGTTAATACCAAAAATAAAGACTGTAACATTAAAAGGCTGGCAAAATAATTGGGATTATTGTCAATAAATATTGCTCTGTCTTTTTGATTTTTCTTTTTATAAAATAATTGCTTAGCATTAATATCTGCAAGACCAACTGTATCTTTTGCATTATACTTTTGATTTTGCAATTTTTGTAGTTGGTAACTAGCTATTACTTGTAAAGTGTCTTGTATTCTAAATTTTTCGTAAGCTATTACTTCAATATTATTAGATTGTATTTTAGAAAGGAATACGGTTTTTGCATCTCCTTGAATAAGATATTCTGTGTTTGTTAACAAAAACATTAAGGAAGGTGGCATTGCTACCGCCTTACCTACTTTTAAATATAATGTGGTATCTAGCACATCTATTCTAGCAAATTGAGGATCTTCAGTAAAACCTTTCCACAAAAAGCTTTTATCTGATTGCTGAGTTAGTGTATCAATAACATATTTATTATTTCTTTGAGAGTAAATTCTTATCTTGTTTTCAGCTATACCATCAAGTTTAATTTTAACTTCAAATCCTGTTTGTGCACTAATTGTTGATGAAATAAAAACAAGTAGAAAAAAAAGACACGCTTTATTCATTTTATATAATTTATCAAATATATGAAAATAGAATCACAAGAGGTTTACAAACACTTAAAAAAAATCAGTATTTATAAAACTTAATTAACTGATTAGTAAGCTTTTATCCCAAAATCATAATAATAAACAGGCGTCCCTACCGATGGAAAATTAAACTTTAGCGATATCTGATTGACACCAACTTTAAGCAATTTCATCGCTTTATCTGTAAGTAAAGTTTCACTAATTTTTACCTCGGGATCATTCTTTAAAAAATTATTGAACTGCATCACATATTCTCCATTAATATATACTTCGGTCATACCTGTATTACAAGCCACCAATGACAAATTTGAAGGCAATGATGATAAAGTAAACTCCTTATTTAAAAACAAAGTATTTGTATTCCATGAAGTATTTACTTTAGGTCTATATGTATTTTCAGTACCAAAGGGCGCCATTCCTAATTTAAAATTGGCGCTAGTAACATTTTTAATCCAATTAGAAGGTATTGTAAAACTATATTTCCATTGTTGCGGTTCATTCATTGAAAGTGGTAAAATGAATGAACCAGATTGCGTTGGCTTAAAAAATTGTTGATGCAAATCAGCAAAAGTGGCTTCTGGAAGCTTACTTACTTTTCGATCATAGGTCATCCAACCACTAATTTCATCTTCCACATCACTTATTTGTGTATATACCACTGCATTTAATCCATACTTTTTAAGTTGAAATAAATCATTAAATAAAATTTTATATTTTTCTATTAATTCATCCGTTGATTTAACAACACCTTTTTTAAAGTCAAGGGTCCAATCGGTTTTTAATTTAGTTTCTGTTTTTAATTCAGGGGTCCATAAATGACCAGGAATCAATAAATCAAAGCCTCCTGCTTCTCCTAAAACCTGGGCTCGATCATAATTTTTATTGACCAAAGCAACCGCTGGATGAATTGTATAATCATGAAAATCTCGAATATCTCCTACCAACTTATCATTCCATCCACTCGCATTAATGACTAATCTACTAGAATCCTTGGCTTTTAAAGCAGCAGTTAATCTTTCGGTATCATATTGACCCCAACTTTCATTAAATAAAACCCATTGAATAATAGATGGATGATTATACAATTGATCAACGGTTAAATTATGTTCTAGTTCAAAATCACTAGGATTCTTGTTACTTTTTGTTTCAATAAATTTTGTTGGACTCACCATATCCTGCCATACTAATATACCTAATTGATCACAGTGATAATACCACCTTTCAGGTTGTACTTTCATGTGCATACGATCCATATTTGCACCTATCTTTTTTAAATAGGCAATATCATAGCGCAAAGCTTGATCTGATGCAGGCGTTAAAATGCCATCTGGCCAATACCCTTGGTCTAGTGGCCCAAGCTGGTAGATGATTTCATTATTTAATAAAATACGCATATACCCTTCCTGATCACGCGCCATTGAAATTTTACGCATCCCAAAATAACTGCTTACCTCATCCACAACTTTACCCTCCTTTATTAAAGTCAATTTTAAATCATATAAAAAAGGAGTTGTAGGGCTCCACAACTTTGGCTGTTTTAATTTTAAAGTAATAAGGCCCCCCACTGAAGTCATTATATTAGCCACCTCCTTGCCCTGATCAAATGCTTGAATTTTTATAGCTGCTCCTTGCGTTGCACCCATCATATTTGTTTGCAATGAAACAGTTGCGTTATCAATATTGGGAATGATTTTTATACTTTCAATCGCTACCTCATTGATGGGTTCCAACCATACCGTTTGCCAGATGCCACTTGTGGCAGTATACTTTGTTACATTTCTGATGGCAGGCAATGCTTGCTTACCAATGGGTTGTGACCCTTCATTGGTAGGATCCCAAACCACTAATTTGATTTCATGTTTTTCAGCTTCACTTAAAAAACCAGTAATATCAAATTGAAAATGATCATATCCGCCTTTATGCATACCAACATATTTTCCATCCACCCACAGTTTGGTTTCATAATCCACGGCTTCAAAATGCAGTAATAATTTTTTTTGATGCCACTTGGAAGGAATGGTAAAAAAACGTCGATACATCATTTGCTGCTTGCCCGTAATGGTTTCTTTAATTCCTGAGAGTGCTGACTCAACACAAAATGGGACTAAAATTTTTCGAGCATACGCAATATTATTTTTATTGGTATCTCGATCTGTAATTTCAAAATCCCATAACCCATTTAAATTAAGCCAATCCCTCCGAACCAATTGTGGCCTTGGATATTCCTTCCAAACATTTTCTGGGGTAACCGCATTGGCCCATTTTGTCATTATTTGACCTGGAACTGGTGCCCAATTCTGCGCTTTCATGTTTGAATATTGTAATAACAATACCAATAGTGAAATGACTTTTATTCTATTTTTCATAATAAAC
>DOMR01000049.1:0-2494 GCA_003509845.1 Chitinophagaceae bacterium
ATAATAATAAAAATATTCGGCGCATTTTTAAAATATATTATTAGGTATGCCCTTGTTAATGGTATACTTGTTATAAGTTATTTCAATGGTTCCTTTTTTGTTTTTTAGCATCTTTTGTTTACTTGCAGGGTCCTCATCTCCAAACTCTAAAGTAATACCATTCGGCAATTTATAATCTTTGGTGTTAAAACTAAAAATAATTTTACTCGCTAAGCCTTGTTGGGCATAGGCGCCATATTGCATCGTGATTTCATAACTGCCATTTTCCTTGGTCGTGGTCGCAGTTTTGTAAACCAGTGCCTCCACTGGGTCAATCCACAAAGTAGAGATTACCCAATCCAAATTATCATCATTCGGAATTAATTTTATGACAGTTAACTTTTTTCCATTGAGCAATTGTGTTCCAACCGGTATGGAAGTATACCCTTTCGTATTTAAGAGTGTATTAATGGTTAAGGAAACGCCGCCTCTTGGCAATAAGGAAATCCCACCCTCTTTTTTCACTTTAAGTAAATTGGGTTTTTTGAAATATACCTTTACCTTACCTAACGAGGCTTTTATAAATGAAACATCGGTTTTCATACTACCCTCGGCCACGTAATCATTGACCAACGCTAATTTTTGTGCCACTTTTTCAATCAAAGGATCTACTTGTGCACTTGCACGTAAACTAAATAGCAAGCTCAAAAATAAAATAGCAATTGCGAATAAATAGGTGGTGAATTTTTTCATTGTTGGTATTAGCTAAGGATATCTTTTTTCTTAATAATGATGATAGAAGCACTTACAAATAAAATAATATGCAATGTCAATACCACTATAGATGTTTTAATTTTTGGAATGTTTAAAATACTTCCTGTGATGGCTTCATTATTGGCATTCACCTGGATATCAAAAAACTCCTTCCAATTATTCATATGCGTCGTAAACAAGTAAGGCTTCACAAGTGTAAACAAGGGTATATTCAAAGTGCTCAAAATGGTAAAGAATACAATAGCACTCATGGTGCCCACAATCGGACCTATTGAATTACTTGACAAACTTGATAATAAAAAACCCAAACTAGTCACTGTTAATAAAGCAAAACTCGCAAATACAAAAGCACCCACATAGCGCCACAGCACATCATTTTGTTCAATCAGTACCACATAATTTGATTTCATTAAAAATAAATCATCCGTACCAAATATCCACATGCTAACAAACAATGCTAGAAAAGCCAGCCATATTAAAAGTAAGATAGTGTAAATACTAGCAGCTATAAATTTAGCCAATACCCAGCGTGTGCGACTATATGGTGTAGTGAATAATAAACGAAGTGTGCCTAAGTTGGCCTCCCCCGAAATCATATCCGCCGCTATCAATGCCACTAACAAGGGCACATGTACCAATAATAATTGTAATAATATATAGCATATCAAATAGCCATTCAATACTTTACCATCCACCGTTAAAGTATCATTAATATCCTTCATTAAAAAGGAAGCATAGGAATCGCCATCAATTTTTAACCCCAATTGTATCACCACTATTAGAGCAGCAATAGCGCCAAATGCAATATACGTCCTTGGACGGCTAAATATTTTATACAATTCAACTTTTATCAGCGACCACATAATTAAGCGTTTGAAGTGATTTGTAAAAAATAATCTTCTAAGGAGTTCTTTGTTTCAATACCTAGTAGCGCAACCTCTGCTTTTACCAATGATTCATTCAGTAATGGGATTTCACGGGTAGGTATTTTTAAGTAAATGCCTTCACTGCGCGACAATAAATAATTACTAAAACTTCCCGCAGCAATCACTTTCAAAGCATTTGCATCATCGGTGGTTTTTATCTGCACAATTCTTTTTTCAGGATCTAACAATTCCTTGGTCACCCCTTCCACCATTTTTTTTCCTTGGTGAATGATTAATATTTGATGCGCCACTTGCTCAATTTCTGAAAGCAAATGTGAGGATACCAACAC
Source organism: Chitinophagaceae bacterium (assembly GCA_003509845.1). GTDB lineage: Bacteria > Bacteroidota > Bacteroidia > Chitinophagales > Chitinophagaceae > Sediminibacterium. The sequence continues at coordinate 1,970 of DOMR01000049.1, forward strand.
CGTTTTCCCCTCTTCCTTAGCTAAGTATTGAATTAACTGTCTGATATCTGCAATCCCCTGCGGATCCAATCCATTGGTAGGCTCATCCAAAATAATTAAGGAAGGATTATGTACTAATGCTATACCAATACCTAAGCGCTGTTTCATACCCAATGAAAAAGTTTGCACTTTATCCTTCGCCCGATGGGCCAAGCCTACTTTTCCAAGCGTGGCATTAATGTCCGCTTCACCAATTTTTTGCTTTCGTACTTTTGCAAATAATTCCAAATGTTCCCTAGCACTTAAATAGGGATATAAATCGGGCCTTTCAATAATCGCACCCACTTGTTCTAAAATTGCTTCCCTGTCTTTTTCGATACGCTTTCCAAAAATTTCTATCTGCCCACTCGTTGGATGAATTAAGGACAACAACATACGTATGGTGGTACTTTTACCTGAACCATTTTGGCCTAAAAAGCCAAATACCTGGCCTGCTTGCACTTCAAAGCTTAGGTCGTCCACCGCTTTTAAGCTGCCAAAATGCTT
>DOMR01000049.1:2604-5486 GCA_003509845.1 Chitinophagaceae bacterium
AATGAATACTATTTGTATTGCGGAATAATGCTATTCGCTAAATCTACCATTTGCTTTAATCCATCTTCTGGTAAATTTCCTTTTTTAAACTCAGCCAATACATTTGGTAATTTGTTGGTCATTTCTAGTAAGAAATGTGCTTCAAATTCTTTTACCTTACGTACTGCAACCTCTCTCAATAAACCATTCGTACCTAAGTAAATAATGGCTACTTGTTTTTCAACGGAGAACGGTGTGTATTGCGCTTGCTTTAAAATTTCCACGTTTCTAGCTCCTTTGTCAATTACCGATTTAGTAGCCGCATCCAAATCACCACCAAACTTAGAGAATGCTTCCAACTCTCTGTATAAAGCTTGGTCTAATTTTAAAGTACCAGATACTTTTTTCATTGACTTAATCTGTGCATTACCACCCACACGACTTACAGAGATACCTACGTTAATCGCTGGACGAATACCTGCGTTAAATAAGTTACCCTCTAAGAATATTTGACCATCAGTAATTGAAATTACGTTTGTTGGAATATAAGCAGATACGTCACCTGCTTGTGTTTCAATGATTGGCAATGCAGTTAATGAACCACCACCTTTTACCAAATGCTTGATTGAATCCGGTAAATCATTCATATTCTTAGCAACATCGTCATTCGCAATAACTTTTGCAGCACGCTCTAATAAACGACTATGCAAATAGAATACATCACCTGGATATGCTTCACGTCCTGGCGGGCGACGTAATAATAAAGATACCTCACGATAAGCCACCGCTTGTTTTGATAAATCATCATAAACAATCAATGCTGGACGACCTGTATCACGGAAAAATTCTCCAATCGCTGCACCTGCAAATGGCGCATAGAATTGTAATGGCGCTGGATCAGCTGCAGGAGCTGCAACGATAATAGTATAAGCCATCGCACCATTATCTTCTAAAGTTTTCATTACACCAGCAATGGTAGATGCTTTTTGACCAATCGCTACATATATACAATAAACTGGCTTGCCAGCATCAAAGAATTCTTTTTGGTTAATAATGGTGTCCACACAAATTGCAGTTTTACCTGTTTGACGGTCACCAATAACCAACTCACGTTGTCCACGACCAATTGGTATCATCGCATCAATTGCTTTAATACCAGTTTGTAATGGTTCTTTTACTGGCTCACGGAAAATTACCCCTGGTGCTTTACGCTCCAATGGCATTTCATACAATTCACCAGTAATCGCACCTTTACCATCAATGGGTTCTCCTAATGTATTAATAACACGGCCTACCAAACCTTCTCCTACTTTAATAGAAGCGATTTGACCTGTTCTTTTTACTTTATTTCCTTCCTTGATTCCTTTACTATCTCCCATCAATACCACACCCACATTGTCTTCCTCTAGGTTAAGGGCAATTGCTTTAGTTCCATTTTCAAATACCACTAACTCACCACTTCTTACACCATTCAAACCATATACACGGGCAATACCATCACCTACTTGTAATACAGTTCCCACTTCCTCTAAGTCAGCTGAGGCATTGAAATTGCTTAGTTGCTGTCTAAGAATTGCTGAAATTTCATCGGGTTTAATGTCCACCATAACGATTATTTTATTTGTATAATTATATTTTTGCTACGAACTCGTTTTGTAAAAATTGTTTCTTTATATCTTTTAGGTCTCTTGAAATACTTGCGTCTAATAAATTATTATTAAACTCAAGTACAAAACCGCCAATCAAACTTTCGTCTGTTTTAGTAGTCAGCTCAACCGATGTAAATGAATTATCAGATTTCACTTTTTGCTCAATTGAATTTTTCATGTCGGCACTTATTTCAACTGCAGTTGTTAAAGTAACCTGATGAATCCCCTTCATTCCATTGTATTGTTCAATAAAGGTATTTGCAATTTCATGCAAATCACTTTCTCTGCCCTTCTTTACCAATAAAACAATAAATGAATTTGTTAATACGCCTACATTATTTTTTAAAACAGCGCTCAAGATGCTATTTTTTTGATCTGCTTTTATAATCGGGCTAAGCAACATGCTTACAAACTCGCTGCTTGCATTACAAACTGCTTGTAGGTATTTCATATCTGCATACACCGCTTCCAACTGACCTTGTTCGATAGCTAAATCAAGGATGCTTTTTGCATATCTACCTGCTAATCTTGCGTTCGGCATTTTTTTTAATTTAATTTAACTCCGTCAGCTAGTTGTTTAATATACGTTTCTTGTTCTGCTTTGTTAGAAAGCTCACGTCTTAATACTTTTTCTGCAACATCAACGACTAATGAACCCACTTGATTTTTAACTTCAGTAAGGGCTGCATTTTTTTGTTGTGTAATGGCCACTTGTGCATCTGCTACAATACGCTCATATTCTGACTTCGCTTTATCTTTTGCATCAGCGATCATTTTTTCAGATGCCTCTTTTGCTTCTTTGATCAAAGTAGCTCTTTCTTCACGCGCCTTTGCTAATAATGCTTCATTTTCATTTTGCATAGCAGTAATATCTGCTTTCATCTTATCCGCCTTAGCCAAAGAATCTTCAATGCCTTGCTCACGATCACTAATTGCTTTTAACATTGGCTTCCAAGCAAACTTGCCTAGTACCACAAGTAGTCCAACAAAGGCAACCGTATTCCAGAATACCAATCCGATATCTGGTAACACTAGTGGGTTTATTTCTAAAAACATATTCCTTAATTTATCTTAATGATTAAAAAAATTTTCTTCTTTTTTATCCATTCCCTTTAAAAAAATTATAGGCCCTTCGCCCTGTGCTAGGGCCTATAATGCTTTGGGAATCTTTTGATAGATTATCCGTTCCCTAAAAGGGCAACCACCACCGCAAATAAAGCTACGGCCTCAACGAAGGCAGCCATTACGATCATG
>DOMR01000047.1 GCA_003509845.1 Chitinophagaceae bacterium
TTTCATATTGCTTAATTTGTTCCAATTCCTCACTCTTTAATAAATAGTCCAACGCTTCTTTCAAATTACTAGCTTTCGCCAATTTTTGATTCAATAAATCTCTTTTTAATTGGTAATTGGAGAAAATGGCGCGGATTAATAATTTATCTGCAATTTTATAAGAATCATTATCTAATTCTTCTTGATAAGTAGCCAACTTTGTCGCTGGTTCATGTTTTTTAATCCACAATAAAGTTTGATCAACCAAACTCGCATAGGTTTCATTTTTTAAATCATGACTGTGTTTTTCCTTTATGCCTTTAATTATATGCGATTGCTTTAATACCTTAGTTGTCTTTTTATTTGTGACTGCAACAGCTAAGTTGTTATTTTTTATAATATAATTTGCATTTATCGCAATAGGGGAATTATTATTTGTAATAGTTGTTGGACCTGTTGATATAAAAATGAAACTGCCTAATACGGCCCCCATACTTAATTTTATAATTAATTGTTTGCTTGAATGAATACTAGCATTGTTAAAATATTGTATTCTTTTCAATAATTCGCTTTGTGATCCAAGAATTCCCATAGTTAGACTGGCACTATTAGAGATACGATTATTTACATGTTCTGCAATTTTTAATAATGCATTCATGTATTCAACTTTTTTTGGATTATTTTTAATGACTATTAAATCACAAGCAATTTCCCTTTGCAAACTCATTTCTTTATTTAATAAAATAGAGAATGGATTGAAAAATAAAATGGTTTGATTAAGGCTAATGATAATATTAACTAGGTAATCTTTTCTGATGATATGCGCTATCTCGTGTAATAAAATAGTCTCCATTTCTTTCGTAGTCAGTTGATTGCAAATGGCAATCGGCAGTAACACGATAGGGGTAAGCCAGCCAAAAGTTATAGGAGCGTTAATCTGGCTACTAAAGCCAATTTTAATATTTGCGCTGTTTTTTAAGATATGAGGAGGTAGGGTATTTTTTATTAAATCAGACTGCGTAAAATTTGCCGACTTTTTTAAGCCAGCGATATATTTAAACTGAAACAAAATTCTTACTAAAAAATAAATCAAAATCATACAATAGGTGAAGCCGATTAAGGTTAGCCATTGTATGTTATTGTTATTATTTAATGGAATTGTAATATTGGCAATTTTAGCTGTCATCTCAAATAAGCTAAAAGTATGGGCTGCAAAAATGCTACAAGTGAACTGTAATAAACTGATTACTTGAATGGCACCTGCGAATAGGAACAATTTTGCTGGTTTTAAATTACTCATCCATTTAACACACTCATACATCATAAATAATATAGCCATGAAGCCGATATTATTTAGAATTGCATTAGGTATATTAGATAGTAATTCCATAATACGATTGTATTATTATTTATTTTGCAATGAATTTATCATTGATTTTATTTGATCCAAATCATTTTTAGAAGTAGGGTGTGTTCCTAATGCTTGTAATACTAATTGAGATGCATTGCCTCCAAATAAGGTATGAATCATTTTATTGAGGTATTGTTCCTGTGCAATTTCTCTTTGAATCGTGGGCGTGTAGATATGTGTCTTAGACATTACATTACGGGTTACTAACCCTTTTTCATTCATGATCTGCATTAACTTTAAGGTTGTCGTGTAGCCAACATCTTTTGTTTTTTGTACTATTTCATGCACTTCACGAACGGTAGCTGTTTGTTTTTCCCATAGGATGCTTAAAATTTCTAGTTCACTTTCTGTGGGCTTAAAGGTCTTACTCATAGTTTATACGATTATATTCGTAAGCAATCTACGAAATGTTTTCTAATAAAAAAATCCACCCCAGAAAAACTGGAGTGGATTTTTGTTAAAGTTTATTAAAAAGGCTTTCGAAAATTAAGCGCTATTTATTTGGATTGGCTATTAAGTATTGACTGTATTTGGCATTTTGAGCTTCTGTTAAAGCTTGACCATTTACCGTAATTTGACCATTTTTAATTTGAATGTTTACTTTGTCTTTAGGTGCTAATCCATCTTCTTGTAAAGCTTGAACTAAAGTTTTGGTATCCGCTGTAATGGTAACTGTATTAGCAGTATCAGCCATTAATTTTGCTGAAGAAGTGGTATCTGTATTGATTACAGATATTTCAACTGATTGTGATTTAACTTCTGTAGTTGCTTTACTATCATAAATTTGCGCTAAAGAAGGTGCGATGACTAATGATACAATTGACATCAATTTGATTAAGATGTTCATAGAAGGACCAGAAGTATCTTTAAATGGATCTCCCACAGTGTCTCCAGTTACAGAAGCTTTATGGGGTTCTGATTTTTTATAGAACATCTCACCATTGATCTCAACCCCTTTTTCAAATGATTTTTTTGCGTTGTCCCAAGCACCACCAGCATTGTTTTGGAATATACCCATCAATACACCACTTACAGTTGCACCTGCTAAGAAACCACCCAATGCTTCTGGACCCATCGTGAATCCAATTAAAATAGGAGAGATGATGGTAATTGCACCTGGTAACATCATTTTTTTCAATGAAGCCTCCGTACTAATTGCCACACATTTTTCATATTCTGGCTTACCGGTACCTTCCATAATTCCTGGAATGGTACGGAACTGACGACGCACTTCCTCCACCATTGCCATAGCAGCTTCTCCAACCGCACGAATGGCTAATGAAGAGAAGATGAAAGGGATCATTCCACCCACAAATAAAGCCGCTAAAACGTCCGCTTTGTAGATATCAATATGTTGGTTATTTGGCATCGCTACACCCACAAAGGCTGCGAATAATGCTAATGAAGTTAAAGCAGCTGAAGCAATGGCGAATCCTTTACCACTTGCCGCTGTTGTATTTCCAACTGCATCTAAAATATCTGTTTTCTCACGCACTTCCGCTGGTAATTCACTCATTTCAGCAATACCACCTGCGTTATCTGCAATTGGACCGAAAGCATCAATCGCTAATTGCATCGCTGTTGTTGCCATCATACCTGCAGCAGCAATAGCTACACCGTATAAACCTGCGCAATAAGCTGAACCAAATATACCTGCAGCCAATACGATAATTGGCATAAAGGTAGATTCCATACCAATTGCTAAACCACCAATAATATTGGTAGCATGGCCTGTGCTAGATTGTTTGATAATACTTAAAACAGGACGTTTACCCATTGCTGTGTAGTATTCAGTAATAATACTCATTAAAGTACCTACGATTAATCCTACAGCGATAGCGCCAATGACACCGTTTCTTGTAAATTCAATTCCACGTAATGCCATGGTTTCTGGTAAAATATAACTTACAAGGAAATAACAAGCAATTGCTGTTAAAATCATTGAACCATAATTACCCATATTTAAAGCCTTTTGAACAGTTGCCGTGTTCAATCCAGCATCTTCACTAATTCTAACGAACAAGGTTCC
>DOMR01000084.1 GCA_003509845.1 Chitinophagaceae bacterium
AGGAGTTGCAACAAAAAATAAAAAGTTGCTTGAAAAAAATGTCGGCTTAGTTTAATTTCTTTTTGATGGCTTGAAGTTTCATTAATGCCTCCACAGGGGTTAAGTTATTTATGTCAATGGCATCTAATTCCTTTCGGATGGATTCAAAAGTTTCCGTATGTGCATCAAAAATAGATAATTGATATTTTGTATTAGGTTCTTGCACAGTAGGGGTTGCTAAATTTTGACTTCCTTTATTTTTCAATTCCATCTCTGATAAAATAGCGTTGGCTCGGTCAACTAATATATTAGGCATACCCGCCATTTTAGCGACATGAATACCAAAACTATGCGTGCTTCCACCTTTGGTTAATTTGCGTAAAAAGATAATCTTATTACCGACTTCCTTATGACTTACATGATAGTTGTGCACGGTGGAAAGTTGGGCTTCCAAATCATTGAGTTCATGATAATGTGTGGCAAATAAGGTTTTAGGTTTTTGCTTGGACTGGTTTAAATATTCAACAATGCTCCAAGCAATAGAAATGCCATCATAAGTAGATGTGCCTCGGCCAATTTCATCTAACAATATTAAACTTCGTTCACTGATATTATTTAAAATACTTGCAGTCTCTAACATCTCCACCATAAATGTAGATTCTCCTGCATTTAAATTATCATTCGCACCCACACGTGTAAATATTTTATCCGTCAGTGGAATATTGGCTGCATCAGCAGGAACATAGGAGCCCATATGTGCCATTAAGGTAATCAAGGCGGTTTGACGTAGCACTGCACTTTTACCACTCATATTTGGTCCTGTTAAAATAATAATTTGTTGTATGGCAGGATCCAACACAACATCATTGGGAATATAGGCTTGATCAATGGATAAACTTTTTTCAATCACCGGATGCCTTCCTGCTTTGATATCCAAAATAGCTTCATTGGTGAGGGTAGGCTTGCAATATTTATTTTCCTTCGCTATTTGCGCAAAGCAAAGTAAGCAATCTAATACCGCAATGAGTTGGCCATTTTTTTGAATGAGCCCCATCTCCTGTATTACTTGATCCAACAGTTGTTGGTACAATTCATTTTCAAGGGTTAAAATTTTATCTTCCGCGCCCAATATTTTTTCCTCGTAAATTTTTAATTCAGGCGTAATGTATCTTTCAGCTGTGGTTAAGGTTTGCTTGCGTATCCATTCCGCAGGCACTTTGTTTTTATGTACATGGGTGACTTCTAAATAATAACCATACACATTATTATAGCCAATTTTTAAGGAAGAAATGCCTGTGATCTCTGCTTCCTTGTTTTGTATCTGTGTTAAAAATTCTTTTCCGCCGCTTGAAATATTTCTTAATTCATCCAAACTTTCTGAAACCCCAGTTTTAATAAACCCGCCTTTCACTACTGTTGCAGGCGCTTGCTCGGACAAGGTATTGAAAATGGCATTTTTACTGGTTTCGCAGGTAGCCAAATCATTACTAATGTGTTGTAGGTAATTATTAGAATGAGGGGCCAATATTTTTTTTATTTCATGAACGGCCTCCAATGATTTTCCTAATTGTAAAAATTCACGGGGCTGTATTTTTCTCGTAGATAATTTACTCGCTAATCTTTCTAAATCACCGCAGGATTCAATGAGGGTGCCAAGTTGGTTTGCTGTAGTGCCGTCCTTTAAAAAACTTGCAACGGTATTTAATCGGTTATTAATTTGTTCAATAGATTGAAGTGGGAATACCAACCATCTTTTTAATAAGCGCGCACCCATGGGGCTTTTAGTGGCATCCATAATCTCTAGTAAGCCTTTGCGATCGGCACCATTGCCGATTAATTCTAAATTGCGTATGGTGAATTTATCCATCCATAAAATTTCATCCCGCACCATGCGCTGAATTTTATGAATATGTTGTAAGTGGGGGTGTTCAGTTTCTTTTAAATAATGCAGTATGGCACCTGCGGCAATGATGCCAAATTTTTGGTCTTCAATACCAAAGCCTTTTAAATTTTGTGTTTGGAATTGTTTTAATAATAGTTCTGTCGCAAAAGGTTCATCAAAAATCCAACTATCTAATCCGTAGGTATAAAAACTGGTCCCAAATGTTTCTTTAAAATTAGCTTGGTAATTTTTTGGGAATAAAATTTCAGCAGGTTGTAAGCTTTGTAATAATTTATCTAAGTATTCAATATTGCCTTCTGCAATTAAAAATTCACCGGTAGTGATATCTAAAAATGCAACCCCGCCTTTTTCATTTTCAACATATATAGCAGCTAGGAAATTATTGTTTTTATGCTCCAATAATTTATCATTAGTGGCAATGCCTGGGGTGAGCATATCGGTCACTCCACGTTTTACAATTCCTTTGACAGTTTTAGGATCTTCTAATTGATCGCATATGGCAACACGGTGTCCGGCTTTTACTAACTTATGTAAATAAGTATCTAATGAGTGATGGGGGAATCCGGCTAATTCACTACTTGAGGCAGCCCCATTATTTCGTTTGGTTAAAGTAATGCCCAAAACCTTGGATGCAATTACCGCATCCTCCCCAAAAGTTTCATAAAAATCGCCTACCCTAAAAAGCAAGATGGCATCAGGGTATTTTTGCTTAATAGCCCTATGCTGCTGCATAAGCGGGGTATCGGAACTAGATTTTGCCATGGGTGACAAACCTACATAATTTTTCATAAAAAGCGTACTTTTGCGTATGCGTAAATTAAGCATGGATGAGCTTGGAAGGATGTCAGTTGCCGACTTTAAAGAAGCGCCCAAAAAGCC
>DOMR01000026.1 GCA_003509845.1 Chitinophagaceae bacterium
CCAATGATAGCTTGTATTTTAATAATTTAGTCAATAATAAAGCAGAGATGGAAGCCCATTGGTTGCAACCAATAGCAGAAAGCTGGTTAGCAAAAAAATATATAAAGTAATTCAAATGAGCGAATTAAAAGTATATGCAATTCCTAATTGTAACACAGTCAAAAAAGCATTAGACTGGTTAAAAGCAAAAAAAGTTGCCTACGAATTTCATGATTACAAAAAACTTGGCATTACCAGCGCATTACTCACCGATTGGTGCAAACAATTGGGCTGGGAAGCGCTTGTCAATAAAAAAGGGGCTACTTGGCGACAACTTCCACCGGAAGTGCAGGCTAAAATCACTACACAAAAAGCGGCAATTGGTTTAATGATCGAAAAAACATCCATCATTAAGCGCCCCCTAATTACTTTGAATGACAAAGTCATTTTATTAGGCTTCGAAGAAACCGAATACAAAAAAGCCTTGAAGTGATTCAAGGCTTTTTTTATCCATCTTATTTAATTTTATTTTTTAAATTTTTAATAAGCTGATAGAAACTGAAGATGGCCATTATCTGTAGTCCAAATCCAATTCCGAAAATAATCCCACATGCTACAATAGAAATATTTGTTAGATACAAGTAAATAGCAAACAGGGAGCATCCCGTACCTAAAATAAATTTAGTTATAGGGCTTAGCGAAATGGATGAAAGTTTCATGATATTTATTTATTGTTTAATTAATTTACACACAAAGTGTCCTTGATGAAATTAGTGTACTTTTCTATTAAAATAATTAAATAAGAATTATTTATTTTATCTCTTATAAAAAATTTCTCACTTTTAGAATTTAGTTGATGAGTATGACTAATGCTAATTAGAATCCCTTCTAAAAAAATAGATTTTTTTATTTTAATTATTGATAAACAGTATTGCCATAAAATAATTAGCAAACTATGGTTAATAAAAAAAGCCTGTCTCGGTATACTGAGACAGGCTTTTTAAATAAGTATAAAAATATTACTTCAAAGTCTTACTTAAAAACGCACCTAAATCAGCGCCTCTTAAATCTCTTGCAATAATTTTGCCTGCAGGATCTAATATGAAACTTGCTGGAATACTTTGAATACCAAATTGAACGGCTACTTCATTTTGCCAATACTTTAAATCACTTACATGGGTCCAAGTCAATCCATCTTTTTTGATTGCCTCTAGCCACTTATCCTTAGTATTATCCAAGCTAACACTTAATATGGTGAAATTTTTTGACTTAAATGCATTGTATTCTTTCACAAGATTTGGATTCTCAGCACGACAAGGTCCGCACCAGCTTGCCCAAAAATCAACCAACAGATATTTGCCCTTAAATGAGGATAAGCGAACTGGCTTGCCATTCTGATCATTTTGCGTAAAATCAGGCATAGCAGATCCAATCTTTCCAAAACTACTTGAGGTTAAAGTTTTACTAATGACATCAGCAAAAGGACCCGTTTTGGCATCCCCTTGTAGCATATCGTAGTAGGTAGCCAATTGATCTTTGACCGATGGAAATATATTCGCATATTGAAATAAGAAGAAGGTGGTCACGGGTGATGACTTGTTAATTCTACTCATATTTTCATAAGTAAAAATTAGATCCTTGGACTGACTTTCTGCAATTTGCGACAAGGAGTCCTTACTTTTTTCATTTTTCTCCCCTTGTACCGCTGCTAAACTTTTGAAATAGGCTTCCATCTTCGGATTCATCACCGCCATATAGGATTGATATACAGCATGACTTGGTGAGCCTTGATACTGAATATTATTAGGCGCTTGAATATCTCCAGTAATACTTACTTTTTCGTTATTAATAAATAAAGGGAGTTTCTGTTGTAAGCCACTAAATCCAACAATAAAAATACTCGTAAAATTAGTACTTGCTTTTAATATAAATTTTCCGCCAATTGCTTTGACTGATGCTACTTCTTTATTACCCATCCCATCTAATAAAGTCACCACCGTACTGTCTGGCAAATTTTTTAATTCTCCATTAATAACAATTCCTTGTGCACTTAAATTTGTAGAAATACAAATAACTAAAAATCCAATTATCCATTTTTTCATAGGTATCATTTAAAAAATTGAAATGTAAATATAAGTAATTTATCCTTGATGTCTTTGTTTTAACACTTTTGCAATATCGCTAAGCTGGTAGCCCTTGGCTTTTAGTAAAATCATATAATGAAATAATAAATCAGCAGATTCGTCTAAAAATAATTTTGCATCATCGTCTTTGGCTTCTATCACTAATTCCACAGCTTCCTCTCCTACTTTTTGGGCAATTTTATTAATCCCCTTCGAAAATAAACTAGCTACATAGGAACTAGAAGGGTCTGCATTTTTACGTGATTCAATGATTTCCTCCAATTGATGTAGGAATGAAAAATCATTTTCTGCATCCTCCCCCCAACAAGTGGATGTACCAGTATGACAAACCGGACCTAATGGAACCGCCTGAATGAGTAAAGTATCTTGATCACAATCAAGCGCCATACTTATATATTGAAGGAAATTGCCACTCTCCTCCCCTTTGGTCCATAACCTATTCTTTGAACGACTAAAAAATGTAACATTCTTTAGTGAAATAGTTGCATCCACTGCCGCTTGATTCATAAAGCCCAACATCAAAACATTTTTAGTGTTCACATCTTGAATGATGGCAGGTACCAAGCCATCTGCATATTTTGTAAAATTGATATTC
>DOMR01000269.1 GCA_003509845.1 Chitinophagaceae bacterium
GCAAAGTGACATGCAATACGAGAACCCATTACGCCACTTCCTAATACCGCTACTTTTTTAATTGATCTTTGCATAAAAGCACATTTTTGTAAAATTAGTTAGTTATGCAACTATTTTCAAAAAAATCTTCCAATTTTCCCTGATTTTTTTGCCACTGGTTGTTTCTTATGACCATTTAACAAATGCGGCTTGGGGGTTGCCACCTTTGGATTACATTTGTATTATGCAAGTAGACAACAAATTAGTAAGCCATTTGGCACATTTATCCAGGTTAAATGTGGCACCTGAAAAAATGGACAAATTAGTTGCAGACATGCAGGATTTGGTGGGTTTTGTTGAAAAGCTCAATGAATTAGACACCACTGGCACCGAGCCATTAATGCATATGGGGGATAGTATTAATGTATTGCGTTCGGATGAAGTAAAAGGATCCATTGATAGAACAGCGGCTTTAAAAAATGCACCTGATCAAAACGGCGAGTTTTTTAAAGTACCTAAAGTAATAAATAAATAAATTTATATAATGTCATCAGTTATTCAATTAAGGGATTTACAAAAAAGTTATTTCATGGCAGGTCAGGCCATACCCGTTTTAAAAGGGATTAATTTAGATATTGAGTCAAATGAATATGTGGCTTTGATGGGTCCGTCGGGAAGTGGCAAAAGTACGCTAATGAATATACTAGGCTGCTTGGATTCACCGACCAAAGGGATGTATGATTTAAATGGACATGATGTAAGTAAGATGACAGATGATGAATTAGCAGGTATTCGTAATGTTGAAATTGGATTTGTATTTCAACAATTTAATTTATTACCAAGATTATCAGCTGCAGAAAATGTAGCCTTACCATTGGTGTATGCAGGTATTGCAAAAAAAGAAAGATTAGAAAGAGCGATGGTCGCACTTGAAAAAGTAGGCTTAGCAGATAGAAGTCATCATAAATCAAATGAACTAAGTGGTGGTCAAATTCAAAGGGTTGCCATTGCGCGTGCACTTGTAAATAACCCATCTATATTATTAGCCGATGAGCCTACAGGTAATTTGGATACCAAAACCTCGGTAGAAGTCATGGAATTATTCGGAAAAATTCATTCATCAGGTAATACCGTAATATTGGTTACCCACGAGGAAGATATTGCGAAATATGCCCACCGCGTTGTAAGGTTAAGAGATGGGAATGTGGAAACAGATACCTTGAATGTAGGCCACAAATAAGCGATGATCCAATAAAATAATTAATTAGGCTCCCATAATATTATGCGGAGCTTTTTTATGCCTAAGTGAACTTTATTTTATTAGTTTTGTTACATAGAGAATCCTTAAGCAATTAGTCTTAAGAAAATATTACCGCATGAAAATTTATACCAAAGCAGGAGACGAAGGAAAAACTTCATTAATAGGAGGAACACGTGTTCCTAAAAGTCATATTCGTATTGAGTCCTATGGAACAGTGGACGAGCTTAATTCCTTTGTAGGATTAGTGAGTGATATGTGTGGAAATGCGGAAATTCAAAAAGTATTAAACGAAGTACAAGATCGCTTATTTACAGTAGGATCTCATCTTGCTTGTGATCCTGATAAAGAATCTGCCATACAAATTCCTGATTTAACTGAAATTGATATTACAAATTTGGAAAAAGAGATTGATACGATGAACGCCGTTTTGGAACCCATGAGATCTTTTATTTTACCAGTGGGACATAGTGCTATTTCAATGACGCACGTAGCGAGATGTGTTTGTCGTCGTGCAGAAAGATGGTGTGTGAACTTGCAAGAAGAAAATTTATTTGTTGAACCCATTGTTATTAAATACCTGAACAGATTAAGTGATTACTTATTTGTATTAGCTAGGTATATTGGACATTTAAATGGCGTGGCAGATATGCCTTGGAAGGCGAGGGTGTAATTAAACAATTTGCCCATCCTTCATGTGAAGTGTGCGATTGCTCATTTCAGCCAATGATTCATTGTGCGTTACAATTAAAAAGCTTTGTTGAAAAGTGTCGCGACATTTAAGAAATAAATGATGCAATGCAGCTGCATTGGCACTATCTAAATTGCCGGTAGGTTCATCTGCAAAAATTAAAGCAGGACTATTTATTAAAGCACGTGCCACTGCAATTCTTTGTTGTTCACCACCAGATAAACTATGGGGCTTTTTATCTTTTTGATCAGCCAAACCCATAAAGTCGAGTAATTCCATGGCCTTTGTTTCCACTTGTTTTTTTGGTTTTTGACCTATCCAAGCCGGAATACAAATATTCTCAAGTGCTGTAAATTCTGGTAACAAGTGATGAAATTGAAAAACGAAGCCAATTTGGTTATTTCTGTAATGAGCGAGTTGCTTATTGGAAAGTGCACTAATGTCCTGATTTTGAAATAAAATTTGCCCTTTGTCGGCTTTTTCAAGACTACTTACAATATATAACAGCGTCGATTTACCAGCCCCGGACGCACCCACAATAGAAACCATCTCCGCCTTGTTTACCTCAAGGGATACCCCTTTT
>DOMR01000178.1 GCA_003509845.1 Chitinophagaceae bacterium
ATCCCATTTTTCCCGCCAATACTAGCATCCACCATGGCCAAAATAGTCGTTGGTACAAAACCAAAACTTACCCCACGCATATAAATACTTGCCGCATAGCCCACCATATCGGTGACTACGCCGCCGCCCACCCCTATGAGCACCGCTTCGCGCGTTGCACCTAAGTTAAGCAGGGCTTCAATAATAAAGTCAACAGTGGCCTGTTGTTTGTGCTCCTCACCTGCAGGAATAACAATGGTTTTTTTGCCCTTGAATTTATTTTGATGCAAGGCATACACATTTTCATCTGTGATGTAAAATGCATTTGCCTTGTTGACCAATTTTTCAATAGCTTGAAACCTGCCATCTAATATAAATGACACTGTACTTGTAGCTAATTTAACTTTCCAGTTTTTCATATATTTGATTAAGGATTACTAATTTATTAAACCCATTGTACCATCAATAATAAAAGTACAAGGCTTTAACGAGCTCGAAAGTTATTTATTCATTACTTTATTTTGGTGTTGAATACTTTCCATGTGAACTGCATCCATATACTTGGTAATAAAATCTTCACTTAAGCCGATTTTATTTCCCTTGCCTACCGCACGCTCTAAAATTTCATTCCAACGATTGGTTTGTAATATAGTAATGTCATTGTTCTTTTTGTATTCGCCAATTTTTTCAGCCACCTTCATACGCGTAGCTAAAACTTGCAACAACTCATCATCCAATTGGTTAATTTGTTGACGTAATTTTTCAAGTGCAGCATGATATTCTGCAGAAGCTACATCTTCTTTTCTCCAACGAATTGCTTCCAACATCTCTTTCAATACTTCTGGTGTGATTTGTTGTTTGGCATCGCTCCAAGCATTGTCTGGATCAATATGAGATTCAATAATTAAACCATCAAAATCTAAGTCCATTGCTTGTTGCGCTACTTCTTGTAAAATATCACGACGACCGCAAATGTGTGATGGATCATTGATCATTGGAATACCTGGGTAACGACGCTTCATTTCAATAGCCAAATGCCACATGGGTGCATTTCTAAATTCCGTATTACCATAAGAACTAAATCCACGATGTATTAAACCTAAATCCTCAATGCCTGCTTTTGCGATACGTTCCATCCCGCCAATCCATAATTCTAAATCAGGATTGATTGGATTTTTAATTAAAACTGGAACTTTCACTCCTTTTAATGCATCTGCAATTTCTTGCACACTAAACGGATTCACGGTTGTTCGAGCACCTACCCACAAAACATCAACATCAAAATGCAATGCATCTTCCACTTGTTTAGCAGTAGCCACTTCAATTGCTACCGGGAGTCCAGTTTCTTTTTTGGCTTGTTGCATCCAAGGCAATCCCTTGGTGCCAATACCTTCAAAACTTCCCGGACGCGTTCTTGGTTTCCAAATACCTGCACGCATAATATCCACTCTACCAGTGGCTGCCAATCGGATAGCAGTTTGCATCACTTGCTCCTCCGTTTCTGCGCTGCAAGGACCTGATATAATCAAGGGTGATTTTTTTAATAAAATGCTTACTTTTTGTTGTTGTTCTGTTAAGTCTGCCATTTTTTCCAATTTTAATATTTAAATATTTATTTTATTTGTGTGCTTTACATTTTTTCAAAAGCGCTTTCTATTGACCTTCTTTTTTGCTAAATCCTTTTGGACCACCACTGTCTGCATCATTCATTCTAATACGACGGCCTTTGTAATTTTTACCATCTACTGCATTGATCATTTGTTTTGCAGCACCTGATTCAATTTCAACCCAGCTATTCATATCGCGCATATCAATTTTTCCTAAAGCTTCTTTTCTTAAATCACTCATGTCTAAAATAAATTGTAAAAAGCTGGCTTTATAAAAACCATCCTTAGTACCAAGATTTACAAACAAACGCGTATATCCACTTGCACCTCTTTCCGCACCACGACTTCCGCGATCTGAGGAACTACGATCTGATGAGCTACGTTCCATTCCACGATCATTGCTTCTTGTGCGACCTCGATCAGCACCGCCAAATTCTTGACGACCCCTATCACGATTGCGATCCTGTTGTTGCATAGGTTCACGACGTCCTTTATCTGCAGTACGCAGATTTAAATCCTGTGCATTTTCATAATAACTTAAGAAACGATTAAATTCCAAAGCAGCGACACGCTTTAAAATTTCTTCCTTAGTCATGTCTGCAAATTTTTCAGCCAACATGGGAACATAAGTTTCATAATCACCATGACTCACATCGGTTGACATTAACTTATCCATGACATGGAAAAATTGCTTGCGACAAACATCTTTTCCACTTGGGATATCCAATTTATGGAAAGTACATTTATTGATATTTTCAATTTGACGTAAACGATAAGATTCACGCGCATGTACAATTGAAATACAAATTCCTTGACTACCCGCACGACCTGTACGACCACTTCTATGGGTATACACTTCCACATCATCAGGTAATTCAAAATTGATTACGTGCGTAATACCTTTTACATCAATACCACGCGCCGCCACATCTGTTGCGATTAATAATTGCAAACTTTTTTCTCTAAACTGACCCATTACGCGATCACGTTGTTGTTGCGTTAAATCACCATGAATGGCATCAATATCATAACCTTCGCGCGTTAATCTTTGTGCTACATCCTGCGCATCCGCTTTGGTACGCGTAAAAATAATCCCATAAATACCTGGATTAAAATCAATGATTCTTTTTAAAGTCTCATAACGGTGTTGCGCTGATGTTAAATAATATTGGTGATCAATACTCTTATTGGTGGCATTCACTTTTCCAATGGTTACTTCCACTGGCTCCTTCATGTAACGCTTACTAACTTTTCTTATTTCAGCAGGCATTGTTGCACTAAACAACCAAATACTTTCTCTGTTCGGTGTGTTTTTTAAGATAAATTCAATGTCATCTTGGAATCCCATGTTTAACATTTCATCTGCTTCATCCAATACAACATATTGTATCTTTTCTAAGTTAATCGCTTTTCTTTCGATCAAATCAATTAAACGACCTGGGGTTGCGACCACCACTTGTACGCCTCTTTTTAAATCTTTAATTTGCATGCCTATCGAGGTACCACCATACACTGCTAATACTTGTAACCCTGAAATGTGCTTTTTAAACAAATTCATTTCGTTTACAATTTGCATACACAATTCCCTGGTTGGACAAACCACCAATGCTTGTGGAAACTTATCTGCGGTATTTATTAATTGCAATAAGGGCAAACCAAAAGCGGCTGTTTTACCAGTACCAGTTTGCGCTAATCCAATAAAATCCTTTGTACCACTTATCAACACAGGAATAGAACGCTCCTGAATTTCAGTCGCATGTGTGTAACCCAATTCTGTAACCGCCTTCACTAATTGCTCATTAATCCCAATCTCCGAAAAGGTTTTTTGGGATTTAACAGCCTCAATTAATTCATTGGTTATATTCAAATCTTCTTTCTTCTTCATTTTTAATATTTTTTGTAAAATCACTGATCGTGTTTTACTTTTTT
>DOMR01000161.1:0-669 GCA_003509845.1 Chitinophagaceae bacterium
ATCACTCGACAAACAAATTTTTATCGTTTCATCCGGTAAAGGATTCCCCGTTTCATCTATAGCGATAGCACCCATTAAACCATGCTCGTAGCTGAACTCATGCTGATAATGCTTTGCAATGGTATTTAATACCTTGATAGATTGCTGGGTTACTTCAGGACCAATCCCATCTCCTAATATGACTGCTATTTTCTTTTTCATTTCTATTCTATTTTAATTTTAGCCCCTTGCTTTTTCAAATGCGGCTATCTCTTCTTTCATACTTAATAAATAATCAATATCGTCATAGCCATTTAACATACATGTTTTTTTATACGCATTAATGTCAAAGGTTTCGCTTGCACCGGTGTTGTCAATAGTGATGGTTTGCTTTTCTAAGTCAATTGTTAAAGTTGCTTCAGCATCTTCGGCAAATATTTGTTGCAAGAATGCATCGGTTACTGTTACTGGAAGCACCCCATTGTTCAAGGCATTGTTTTTAAAGATGTCGGCAAAAAAACTAGACACTACCACTTTAAATCCATAATCCTGTATGGACCAAGCTGCGTGCTCTCGTGATGAACCGCATCCAAAGTTTTTAGCTGCAACCAATATATCGCCACTAAATTGTTTTTGATTTAATACAAAGTCAGCTTTTTGTTTTGCTTCGTCATCATTTTCATAACGCCA
>DOMR01000161.1:779-4561 GCA_003509845.1 Chitinophagaceae bacterium
CGTATCCACATTTTCAATGCGTAATGGAATAAACCTACTTGTTATTTTTTGTAATGATTGCATGTTTATTTTTAATTTAACATTGTTCTGATATCACTAATTTTTCCTGTCAATAAAGCCGCTGCTGCAGTGAGTGGGCTCACCAACATAGTTCTTGCACCTGCACCTTGACGCCCTTCAAAATTTCGGTTACTGGTACTGATACAATATTCACCTGCAGGAATTTTATCTTCATTCATACCCAAGCATGCACTACATCCCGCTTGTCTTATTTCCACTCCTGCTGCTGCAAATATTTTATCCAAACCTTCCGCAATAATTTGTTTGGCGACCGCTTGCGATCCTGGTACAATTAATGTTTTTACATTCGGATCTTTTTGTTTGCCTTTAATAATACTTGCCACTAATCTAAAATCCTCAATGCGTGAATTAGTACATGAGCCTATAAATACATTTTGTACTGGCATGCCTAATAAACTTTGTCCTGGGGTTAATCCCATATATTTTAATGCCTTCTCAAAATTTTGTTGCTCCGTTGGATCTGTAATACTTTCAAGCGTAGGTACATTTCCTGTCACAGCCAAACCCATACCTGGATTGGTTCCATAAGTAACCATGGGTTGTATATCAGCAGCGTTAATATTTATTTCAACATCAAACTTTGCATCTGCATCTGTAAATAATTGTTTCCACTCAGCTAATTTTATTTCCCACTCCGCATCCTTTGGCGCGAAAGGGCGTCCTTTGATATACGCATAAGTAGTTTCATCAGGTGCAATAATGCCGCCACGCGCACCCATTTCAATGCTCATATTACAAATGGTCATACGCGCTTCCATGCTTAATGCACGTATAGCAGATCCTGCATATTCAACAAAGTAGCCTGTGGCGCCACTCGCCGATATTTGTGCAATGATAAATAAGATGATATCTTTTGATACCACGCCATTTTGTATAGCTCCCTCAATATTAATACGCATTACTTTGGGTTTGGATTGCATCACACATTGCGATGCAAAAACCATCTCCACTTCACTCGTGCCAATACCAAAAGCAATAGAACCAAATGCACCATGGGTGGAAGTGTGACTATCCCCACAAACTATGGTCATACCTGGTTGTGTAATTCCTAATTCTGGCCCAATCACATGAACAATACCTTGGTGCTCATGTCCTAATCCGTATAATTCAACACCATGCTTTTTACAATTGTCAATTAAAGTATCTACTTGAAATTTGGATAGCTGATCGGCAATAGGTAGATGCTGATTCATCGTAGGTACATTATGATCGGCAGTAGCTACGATTTGTTTTGGACGAAATAATTGTGCGCCTCTTTTTTCAATACCACTAAATGCTTGCGGACTGGTTACTTCATGAATTAAATGTTTATCGATATACAACACCGATGGACCATCTTCAATGATCTTTACCACATGCTTGTCCCAGATTTTATCAAATATTGTTTTGCCCATTTTTATAAAATATTTTTTGTCGCTTTTTATTTTGTATACGCTGTTGCGATTTCTACTAGGTCGTCATGTGTGACTTCTTTTTTTCGATCCGCTAATTGTAAAAAGATAGGATATAAAACGTCGATATCATTTCTTGTATACGGATAGCCTAATTTATGTAAACGATGCGCTAGTGCGCTACGACCACTGCGTGCAGTTAAAACAATTTTACTTGCTTCTGCGCCCACTAATTCTGGATTAATGATTTCATAAGTTTGTGCTTCCTTTAAAAATCCATCCTGATGTATGCCTGAGGAATGTGAAAACGCGTTCGCTCCTACGATGGCCTTATTGGGTTGCACACCCATGCGCATGATTTCTGAAACCTCATGGCTGATTGGATTTAATAATCTGGTATTGATATTTGTTCTGTATCCCAAATCACTATGTTGATTCAACACCATCACTACTTCCTCTAACGCAGTGTTACCTGCACGCTCACCCAATCCATTGATGGTACACTCAATTTGTCGTGCGCCACCCATCACACCTGCAATTGAATTTGCAGTTGCTAATCCTAAATCATTGTGACAATGACAGGATAAAATTGCTTTGTCAATATTGGGAACATTGTTGACCAAGTATTCCATTTTTGCTTGGTATTGATAAGGCAAACAATAGCCTGTTGTATCCGGAATGTTTAAAGTAGTTGCACCCGCTTTTACCACGGCTTCAATGACACGGGCTAAATATTCGTTATCGGTACGTCCTGCATCCTCTGCATAAAATTCAACATCGTCCGTAAAGTTGCGCGCTAATTTTACTGCGCTAATTGCGCGTTCAATAATTTCTTCACGCGTTGCATTGAATTTATATTTGATATGCAAATCAGAAGTACCAATCCCCGTATGAATCCTAAAACGCTTCGCAGGTTTTAATGCTGCAGCTGCTACTTCAATATCATTTTGTACAGCTCTTGACAAACCACACACCACCGTATTTTTTAAAGTTTTGGCAATTTGATTCACCGATTCAAAATCACCTGGACTTGAAACTGGAAATCCGGCTTCTAAAATATCAACGCCCAACTCCTCAAGTCTTACTGCTAGCGCTAACTTTTCTTGCGTGTTTAATTTACACCCAGGAACCTGCTCACCATCACGCAAAGTGGTATCAAAAATGAAAACTTGTTGCCCCATCATTCAATCGTTTAAATATGTATAATTTTGGTCTCTTTTCTCGGTTTTTGTAGGGTTCAAATTGCAATCATCTTATTGATTATGAACCTCTTACAGATAGAAAACGGGCTATCAGCCCGTTTATTGTTCAAATTTACCCACTATTCACAAGTAATTCACATCATTTTTATGGCTAAATTACAATGTGTAATCAGGGTCAATTTTACATAAGATGGTGATTATCAAATATTTGAATATAAATTAGCTACGATGCCCAACCTTAGTACTGAGGTTCTATTTATTTTGGTTAAATCCCTTGAAAGGGCCGAAAAACGCAACTTCAAATTGTATGTGAAGCGGAACTCGGCATCGGCTGATTTGAAGATTATCCAATTATTTGACGCCCTGGACAAAATGAAGGAATACGACGAGGAGGAATTGCTTCGTAAAAATGAGTCCATTCAAAAACAACAGCTGTCCAATTTAAAGGCACATTTATACGATCAAATTTTATCCAGTTTAAGAATTGTAAAACAAAATGAAAACATTGATTTACAAATTCATGAGCAGCTGGACCATGCAAAAATTTTATACAACAAAGGTTTATACATTCAAAGCTTACGCTTACTTGAAAAAATAAAAACATTAACCAAGCAAAATAATCAGGTAACTTATTTATTACAGGTATTGTTTTTAGAAAAAAAGATTGAGGCTTTGCATATTACCAGAAGCATGCAAGATCGCGCACAACAATTAAGTGTTGAAATTGATGAAGTTAATCATCGCTTAGAATTAATTGCAAAGTCGTCCAACCTTTCCTTGCAATTGTATGGTTGGTATATTCAACATGGACATGCGCGTAATGATGAAGACAGAATTGAACTTGACAAACTCATGCATGACCCTATCATGGATTTGGTAAAATCATCTAATGGATTTTATGAAAATTTATATCGTTACCAATGTTATTGTTGGTATGGGTTTATAACACAGGATTTTTTATTACACTATAGGTATTCTCAAAAATGGGTGGACTTGTTTGAAGCAAATGAGAATATGAAACAAATTGAAACAGCACAGTATATTAAAGGCCTTCATAATTTGATTACTTCGCATTTTGATTTGAAAAACTTTCAAAAATTAAAGGAAA
>DOMR01000045.1 GCA_003509845.1 Chitinophagaceae bacterium
GCCAACGATGGACTTAATGGAGCAGGAAGCGTTTTTAAAAGACCATATTTTATTATATTTTAGTAACATTAATTTCTAGTAGATTGTTTTTTTAGCGTTTTTTATGAATCTTTGCAACAATTAAAAATAAGTATATGCAATTCCCAGCCGATTTAAGATACACCAAGGACCACGAATGGATTAAAGTAGAAGGTAATGTAGCCACTATTGGCATTACTGATTTCGCGCAAGGCGAGCTAGGTGACATTGTATATATTGACATTAATACCGTTGGTAAAATGCTATCTGCTGAGGCGGTTTTTGGAACGGTAGAAGCTGTAAAAACGGTGAGTGATTTATTTTTACCGGTTGCAGGAACTATCAATGAAATTAATCCAGCATTAGCAGCACAACCTGAGTTAGTGAATACCGACCCTTATGGTGCAGGATGGATGGTGAAAGTAACGATGGTGAATCCTGATGATGTTGCGCAACTTATGACTAGTGAAGCTTATAGCCAATTGGTGCATTAATCTGATCATGACACATTCAATTAAAACTTTATTCTGGGTCATTGCCGAATGTGTACTTGTATTTGTTTTATTAAGTTTGCCTGGGGATGAATTCTCTGACCATACAAGTTGGATTTCGAAAATTATGGCCCTACCCTATGCTGATAAAGTAGTGCATATAGGGCTTTTTGGGAGTTTGGCCTTATCTCTATTTTTCCATTTAGAAATGTTGACCGATACCAGATATAAAACGACGCGGGCAAAAGCCATTGCTTTAATTATTTGTATTCTGTATGGTATTGGTATGGAATACTATCAAAAATACTATGTTCCTAGTAGGGGCTTTGATGTTTTAGATATGTTGGCTGACGCTATTGGTGCATTATGTGCCTTACCTTTGTTTGAGTTACTTGGAAAGAAACTTTTTAAATAATTTATAATTAGTACCTGTAAGAATGGGGATTGAAAAAGACATACAACAATCTTGTTTCAGAAATGAATTTCAAAAAATGGGCATTAATCTCATTTATACGGCCAATTGGTTAAATGAAAAGATAGCGCATATTTTAGCGAATGAAGAAATTACCCAACAACAATATAATATTTTAAGAATTTTGCGCGGAAGTGATTGTCCCTTAAGCACCCTCAAAATAAGAGAACGCATGTTGGATAAGATGAGTGATACCAGTCGAATTGTAGATCGCTTAATTGCCAAAGGTTTGGTTGAAAAAACTGCTTGCTTAAAAGACAAAAGATTAGTGGATATCACCATTTCCAAAAAGGGACTGGTATTAGTTGATAAATTGGATCAATTTAACGATCAAATAGATGCGGTATTAAAAGGTGTTGATGAAAAAGAGGCGCAAACCATCAATCAACTATTAGATAAAATAAGAGCAAGCTCGGAACCTAAAATATAATAAAATAATTTACATGCGAATTATACTAAGTATCCTATTTATAGGATTTTTTCTTTTTGCCAAGGCACAACCAAAAATTTCAGATAAAAATATTTTTGAATTCAGGGGCGTATGGGTAGCTACTGTAGAAAATATAGATTGGCCAAGTAAAAGAGGGCTTAGCAATGAAGATCAAAAAAGAGAATTTATTGCATTATTAGATATGCATAAGAAAAATGGCATGAATGCAATTGTGATGCAAGTGCGACCATCGGGCGATGCAATGTACCCTTCCACTTTGGAGCCATGGAGTGAATACCTCATGGGTAAGCAGGGTTTACCACCAAGTCCCTTTTATGATCCATTGGCATTTATGATTCAAGAAACACATAACCGTGGGATGGAATTTCATGCATGGATTAATCCCTATCGTGCAGTATTTAATGTCAACAGATCAAGTGTAGCGCCGAGCCATATAACAAAAATTCATCCAGAATGGTTTTTAGAATATGGTGATAAAAAATATTTTAACCCAGGATTGCCTGAAGTTTGGAAACATACAAATCGGGTGGTACGTGACTTGGTCTCAAGATATGATATTGATGCAGTGCATATGGATGACTATTTTTATCCATATCGTATTGCTGGAAAAGAATTCCCAGACCAAGCGACCTATATCACCAATAAACGCGGATTGAATAAAGAGGATTGGAGACGCAGTAATTGTGATACCATCATTAAACAATTAAACGCCACCATACGCAGTACTAATCCATCTGTGCAATTTGGCATTAGTCCATTCGGTGTTTGGAGAAACAAGTCAGTAGATCCCAAAGGAAGTAATACCAAAGCAGGGCAAACTAATTATGATGACTTGTATGCCGATATATTATTGTGGCTTGAAAAAGGCTGGATTGATTATGTGACACCGCAAATTTATTGGGAGCATGGGCATCCCTTAGCCGACTACGATGAAATCATTAATTGGTGGGATAAAAATAGTTATGGCAAAAACTTATATATAGGTCACGGTATATACCGCGCAGGAAGTAACGCAGGATGGAAAGATAAAAATGAAATTCCTTATCAAATTAAGCGTGTGCGTACACTTCCCAACACCAATGGCTCTATTTACTTTAGCAGTAAAAGCTTTAACTCAAATGCCAATGGATGGAATGATAGTTTACAAAAACACTATTATCAAAAGCCCGCCTTATTGCCTACCATGCCATGGTTAGTGCAATATGAAATGGTTACACCTGTAGTTGAAAAAAAATCAACCAACGAATATAGCATTAGCAATACGCAAAAAACGGGTGTGAAACAATATGCAATTTTGAAAAAAATGGAGGAAAGCTATACCGTGGAAATAATTATTAATGCGCCAACACAAACCCTTAATTTAAACGAACTGGGTATTGTAAAAAATAACAAATACAAATATTGGCTGGTTGCAATTGGTAAGCAAAATCAATTAAGTAAACTAGTAGCACTTCCTTAGCTTTATTACTACTCGTATACTCTTTTTAGAAGCGATTGCTCATTGGCTTTAATAATTAAAGGCACGTGTTCAACCACGGTCATATCATTATCCAAACCAAACGCTTTTTGATCACTTTGTGATAATTGCTTGATATTAAAGTATACATCCATAATAAAATCTTCTTTAATACTTAACTCATTTTCAATAGAGAAAAAGCTTTCTATAATTACATAAGTGATATCGGTATGGAAATCTTTACTCTTCAATGATTCGTACTTACTATAAATACCTAATTCTTGGGATTCATTTAATTCCTGCATTACTTTTTTAAAGCACAAATTAACGCGCGGTTGAATCCTAAATCCTAATTTAAAATCAACGCGCATCACTTTGTCATCCACTAATTCACGGATGGAATATTCCATACCATACGGCGAATCGGTTCGATCAATATGCAAGAACCAATAAATATCTGCACGTTTGGGCTTGCGGTTTAATATTGAATCAATAATGCGATGCTCAATTTCACGGTGATTATTTGCTTTGGTTAAATACACTAGGTGCGTTGCGTATTTTGGTATATCCTTATCAGCGCTCAACTCCACTAATGGTTCTAGATAATCTTTCAGCTTAACAAAATCCAAATAACGATTGGTAATTTTTCGTGCACGATGCCAGATCATCATCACAAATATCATGCTGAATGAAAATACAAATGTTATAATTGCTTCATGAATTTTTACTACGTTCGCAACAAAAAATGAAACCTCCACAATTGCAAATATTAAAATAATAGCCGCCACCAACCACTGATTCCACCTTTTAACATTTAACATGTAAAAGTTAATTAAAACAGTTGTCATGATCATGGTAACGATAATAGAGAAGCCATATGCAGCAAGCATATGTTCACTTTTTCTAAAATAAAGTAGCATAGTAACACAACCTACCCACAATATAAAATTTAAACTTGGGATATAAATTTGACCTTTTTGATCTGTAGGAAACTTTACTGTAACACGTGGCCAAAAGTTTAAACTAATGGCTTCATTGATCAATGTAAAAGAACCACTAATCAAAGCCTGACTGGCAATGATGGTTGCAATGGTGGCAATTCCAATACCAATTAATAAAAACCAATGCGGCATTATTTCAAAAAACGGATTAATCCCATTTGAAGTAGTCCCAACATGATTTAATAACCATGCACCTTGTCCCATATAGCTCATGACTAAGGCGAATTTTACAAACATCCAGCTTACTTGAATATTTTTACGGCCGCAATGACCTAAGTCACTATACAATGCCTCTGCTCCAGTAGTACATAAAAACACAGCACCTAAAATCCAAAAACCTTTTGGATAATTTACTAATAAATCAAGCCCATAATAAGGATTCAATGATTTAAGAATAGTGATATTACCAAATACTTGAATCGATCCTAAAATTAAAATCATGGTAAACCAGAGCAACATGATTGGGCCAAATGCAAATCCAATAATTTTTGTACCAAAACGTTGAAAGAAAAAAAGCAAAGAGATAATCGTTAAAACAATTCCAACGGTTAAATTATTACCTGGCACAATCACTTTTTCCAATCCTTTAATCCCTGCCAATCCTTCAATTGCAGAGGATACAGAAACAGGAGGCGTAATCATACCATCCGCTAAAAGCATTGCAGCTCCTATGATCGCCGGTATATATATCCATTTAACGTAACGACGAATAAGTGCAAACAAAGAAAAAATCCCCCCTTCGCCTCTGTTATCCGCGCGAAGCGTTAAAAAAACATATTTGAAAGTGGTTTGTAAAGTCAGTGTCCAAAAAACGCAAGAAATAGCACCGTAGATTAATTGTTCTGTAATTACTTTGTGATTGATAATGGTACTAAATACATATAAAGGGGAGGTCCCAATATCTCCGTAAATAATCCCTAAAGTAACTAATAAGCCTGCTACTGAGAATTTGTGGGTATGCCCATTGGTTGTATGTGCCATGAATCAAAGTAAATTGAGGACAAAGTTCATTAAAATTAAACATACAAACCATCAAACAGGGGAAGTATTTTGGAAATATCTTCATTTATTTTTACTAAGGCTTGTAAGTACCCCATTTTTGCTCGACTGCCTGAAACCTAAAATCAAAAATCCCTTGCAACTGCTTTTTGACCAAAATCACTTGTGCAATATCTCCCAAAAAACCCAACGGAATTTTATAATGCACAATATCTTCCATTTTTACACCTCCAGGAACCGCGGTAAAGTGATGCTGATGATGCCACATGATATAGGGACCAAAACGTTGCTCATCCACAAAATAAGCGCCCTCTTTTACATGGGTAATTTCGGTCATCCAGTATAATGGGATTCCTAAAATAGGTTTTACCGTGTATTCAATGATTTGACCAGGGTACATTTTAGAACCATGGTGTTTGCTGATAATGTTAAACCCCATTTTCGCTGGGGTGATTTTGGCTAAATTAGCGGGGCTACTAAAAAAATCCCAGGCTTCTGCTAAAGAAATGGGAATAAACTGCTCGGTGTGGATGGAATATACTTTTGACATAATAGTATAACAAAGCAAAAAGGTTTTTGTTGCAATAATTCCCCTTAAAGCCATTAATTTTATCCTATGATTAGTAAAGCCGAGCAACAAAAAGCATTTGAGGAAGTTTATGGCGCATTGAATGCCGAACAAAAGTTGGCGGTGGATACGATTGATGGCCC
>DOMR01000150.1:0-147 GCA_003509845.1 Chitinophagaceae bacterium
TTTAGATGCATGGCTGCTGGTTATGGCATGCCTGCCATTTTTACACCTGCTGGTATCGGAACAGAAGTCGCGATTGGGAAAGAAGTAAGAAATTTTAAAGGGAAAGATTATTTATTAGAAACTGCTTTCAATGCAGATTTTGCAATT
>DOMR01000150.1:354-3580 GCA_003509845.1 Chitinophagaceae bacterium
GCGCATTGAAAAGAAAACAGTTTCCAAATAATTGATTACACAAATTTTATACCATGTTAGATAAAGAAGCTATAGCAAAAAGAATTGCAAAAGAGATACAACATAATTCTTATGTTAATTTAGGTATCGGTATCCCAACGCTTGTAGCCAATTATATTCCAAAAAATATTGCTGTATGCTTTCAATCAGAAAATGGACTCTTGGGCATGGGACCCTTCCCAAAAGAAGCAGATGTAGATGCTGACTTAATCAATGCAGGTAAACAAACCATCACGATGTTACCTGGTGCTGCTTTATTTGATTCTGCGATGAGCTTTGGTATGATTCATGCACAAAAAATTGATTTAACTATTTTAGGTGCAATGGAAGTGTCAGAAAATGGCGATATCGCAAATTGGAAGATTCCAGGCAAGATGGTGAAAGGAATGGGTGGTGCAATGGACCTTGTAGCTTCTGCAAAAAATATTATTGTTGCCATGCAGCATGTCAATAAGAATGGTGAGAGTAAATTATTACCCAATTGTACTTTGCCCCTCACAGGCATTCGTTGCGTTAAAAAAATTGTGACAGAATTAGCTGTCCTTGCAGTTTTACCAGAAGGTGGATTTAAATTATTAGAAAGAGCACCTGGCGTTTCTGTTGAAGATATTAAAAAAGCCACGCTGGGAAAACTCATCATTGAAGGTGAGATCCCAGAAATGGCTTTTGATTAATCCGAACTTACTATAAATTTCCTCTTAGGTCTTGTTCTCTTTCAAGTGCTTCAAATAAAGCTTTGAAATTTCCAGCACCAAAAGATTTTGCACCTTTTCTTTGTATGATTTCAAAAAATAATGTTGGCCTATCTTCCACTGGCTTAGTAAAAATTTGCAATAAATACCCTTCATCATCTCTGTCTACTAAAATTCCTAATTGCTTTAGTGGCGCTACATCTTCGTCAATAGGTCCTATGCGATCTAATAAATCATCATAATAAGTGGAGGGTATATTTAAAAACTCTACACCACGACTACTTAATTGCGTCACCGTATCCACAATATTATCTGTAGCAATGGCGATATGTTGTACGCCTGCGTCCTTATAAAAATCTAAATATTCCTCTACCTGTGATTTCTTTTTCCCTTCTGCAGGTTCGTTGATAGGGAACTTCACAAATCCATTACCATTACTCATTACCTTACTCATGAGTGCTGAATATTCTGTTGAAATTTGTTTATCGTCAAATGTCAAAATATTTTTAAAACCCATAACGTCTTCATAAAAACTTACCCAAGTATTCATTTGATTCCAACCCACATTGCCCACACAATGATCTATATACTTAAGACCAACGGCAGAAGGCTTATAATTGCTTTCATGTTTTCTAAATCCAGGCATAAAAACACCTTTGTAATTTTTTCGCTCAATAAATAAATGTACTGTGTCCCCATAAATATGAATACCACTCATTTTTATTTCACCTTCTTCGTCCTGCATGGTTTTGGGCTGCATATAAGACTTTGCACCTCTTTTTACGGTTTGTTCAAAAGCATCATAAGCATCGTTCACAGCTAATGCAATGGCTTTTACGCCATCTCCATGTGTATGCACATGATCTGCAATCATGGAACTTGGATGTAAAGGCGTCGTTAAAATAAGTCTTACTTTGTTTTGCATTAAAACATAAGATACTTTTTCCTTATCGCCAGTCTCTGGGCCGCTGTATGCAAAATCCTGATAGCCGAATGCTGTTTTATAATAATGTGCTGCTTGCTTTGCATTACCCACATAAAACTCTACATAATCTGTACCTAGTAATGGTAAAAAATCTTGATCATTGGGGTTGCTTTCCATTTTTTATTTTTAAAATTTATTTTACTCAATATTATGTTGCCAACTCTTATGATAATTTTCATCTTCAATTAACAATGCCTCTTCGGTGATCATTAATGGTCTAAATGGATCTATCATGACTGCTAACTCATCTGTCTTTTCTTTGCCTATTGATTTTTCAACACTGCCCGGATGTGGGCCATGTGGAATTCCGCCAGGATGCAATGTGATTTGGCCTTGCACCACGGACTTTCTACTCATAAAATCGCCATCCACATAGTATAAAACTTCATCACTGTCTACATTGCTGTGATTATAGGGCGCAGGTATCGCTTGTGGATGGTAATCATATTTACGAGGCACGAAGGAACAGATTACAAAATTACGCGCTTCAAAAGTTTGATGCACTGGTGGTGGCTGATGCACCCTTCCAGTGATGGGTTCAAAATCATGAATTGAAAATACCCATGGATAATGATAACCATCCCATCCTATAAAATCAAAAGGGTGTGTGCCATAAATATATGGATATATTAGGCCTTGTTTTTTTATCAATACTTTAAAATCTCCTTCTTGATCAAAAGTTTCTAAATCACTTGGTCGTCTGATATCTCTTTCACAATAGGGTGCGTGCTCCATCAATTGTCCAAATTGATTTTGGTATCTCTTTGGAAATCGAATAGGGCTGAAGCTTTCAGTGATAAACAGTCGATTGTTTTCGTCATCAAATTTTATTTGATATATAGTGCCTCTAGGTACTACAAGATAGTCGCCATATGAAAATTTAATTTTACCAAATCCAGTTTGTAAGGTACCCGACCCTTTATGAATAAAAATAACTTCATCTGCTTGACTATTTTTATAGAAATAATCTGTCATAGAATGTCTTGGTGCTGCTAAAGAAATTTGCAAATCGGCATTCACTAAAACTGGTTTTCTACTTTTCAAATAATCGTCTTCTGGTTTAATATTAAAACCTAATAAACTTGTATGACGTAAATGTTTTTCTCTTGCAATTTTTGGTTCCACTGAATAAGGTTCGCCCAAAGCTTTTACAAAAGTGGGCGGATGTGTATGGTACACTAAAGAATACATACCTGAGAAACCTTCTGTAGACACAAGCTCTTCTGCATAAAGTTTTCCATTGGGTTGTCTAAATGCGGTATGTCTTTTATGGGGAATCTCTCCCAAACTGTGGTATATTGGCATAATCTAGATTTTGAAGCAATACAATACTAACAATTATTAGGAAATTATAAAAGATTTATTTTTAACTTTGTATTACTTAGATAAATCCGGCTAAAAAAGTCGTTTTTTTATTTTTTTATGTTATAATCAATTGATAATCAATGAAATTAGTTAGTTATTTAAAAGCGGGTGAAATCCAATTAGGTGCTATTGTGAATGAAAGCCT
>DOMR01000055.1:0-592 GCA_003509845.1 Chitinophagaceae bacterium
ATGAGCGTGTACAAGGAATTCAAATAAGTGTATTGAAAAGCTTGCTTGATAAAGGCCGCTTATTAAGATTAACAACAAGTAGCACTCGTTTCAACAATGCAAGCTATGCATTAACCGAAATGATGGATGATGTAAGAAAAGGATTGTTTAGCGAATTAGCTACCCAAAAAGCAACGGATGTATTCCGTCGCAATTTGCAAAAGACTTATGTGAGTCAATTAAATGACTTAATCAATCCTAGTGCTAGCCCTGCCGCAGCTGCAGCTGGAGGATTTAGAATTGGCGCACCAGTGGATGTTGAAAATTCAGATGTATATTCTGAAGCTAAATCACAGTTAAAGAAATTAGCAGCTTCCTTAAGAGCAGCTAGTTCAAGTGATGCAGCAACTTCAAGTCACTATGCTGATTTACAAGACAGAATTAAGAAAGCATTAGATCCTAAATAAATAGGAACTGCTTTTCAAATACGAAAAAGCCCCGCCCGATCAATCGGTGCGGGGCTTTTTTATGCAACTGCTTTTATTGAATCTAAATAGTATAAAGCGAAAAAATAGCTTGGCTAAGAAATGCGTTTGTAGCATTTCAGGACAAG
>DOMR01000055.1:686-6580 GCA_003509845.1 Chitinophagaceae bacterium
TAAATGGAAAGCTAATTAAACAATGCTACTCATATCGAAGTGCATCAATCGGATTTAGTGCTGCTGCTTTCATCGCTGGATAAATGCCGGCGACCAGTCCAACCAAGGTACAAATGGCAATTCCAATACCCACCCATAACCATGGAACAATGAATCCTGTCTTTAAAACAATGCTAAATATATTTCCGACCAGTACCCCTAAAATAATGCCAAAGATGGCACCTAAAATACTAATCAAAATACTTTCAAATAAAAATTGACGTCGCACATCCCTTCTTTTCCCTCCGAGGGCTTTAATCAATCCAACTTCTCTGGTGCGTTCATTTACAGCCACTAACATAATATTCATTAATCCAATCGCAGCTCCAATTAAAGTGATTAAACCAATCGCACCCGCAGCACCACTAATTCCAGCCAATAACCCAATAAATATATCAGCGAACTTATCACTCTTATCTATGATAAAATTATCTGACTCACTTGGAATTAGTCTACGCGCTTTTCTCATTTGCTCCATGGATTCCCCAATCGCAGGCTCCAACTCGGTTACATTATTGACCATTACCCCTATTTGATAGGAGGAACTTATATTTTGATATTGTCTTATATTTTTAAGTGAAGTAACAATCACATCATCTTGGCGCATCATTGCACTTGAGCCCTTTGATTTTAATAAACCAATAACACGGTATGGCTTACCTCCCACTAAAATAACTTTGTCAATACTTTTTTCGGGATTATTGGGAAATAATTTAGTGGCAACATTACTGCCAATCAAACAAACATTACGACCACTTTGCAAATCCACATTATTTAAGTTTCTGCCTAAGTCTAATTGATATCCATTCACCCCTAAATAATTTTCATCGCCTCCCCACATAGAAACCTGCGGATTGGTTTTATAATTTTTATAACGAAGTTCATTGTTACCATTCCCACGACGATACACACTTACTTGCGCCCTATTAAAACCATAATTATCCTTAAAATAAACAGACTCTTCTAAACGAATAGGCTTATCTAAATTTGATTTTTTTTCCTTTTGTCCTTTCTTCTCTTTTGAAAATTCTTGCTGATTTCTTCCGCCGCCGCCCATGATTCTTGCATTCATTTCCTTATACCTAATGCTGAATGCATTTGCCCCCATAAAAGAGAAGTTTTCCTTTAAGCTTTGGTTCATGGCTGATATTGCGGTAATAATACCAATCAACGCCATGATACCAAAAGCAATAATTGCCACCGTAATACCCGTGCGTAGTTTATTGCTTTTTACCGTGCGCCAAGCTAAAATAAAGGAATCCTGAAGCGTCATGCTAATTTTGGTTTTTGAACAATAAAGGTAGGACAGAATTATGCAATGATATGCCTACTATTTGAAGAGCGGTTAAAAGTAGAGATAATTGAACAATAAATTAGGGAAAACACCTAGGATAAGAATCAAAATAGCAATCACTGCCAACTTGTACGTATAGGATTTGTCTAATTCGCCAATCGCAGGTGTTCCTGGCACAAAATACATGGCTTGAATCAATTTGAAATAATAATACACACTGATACTAGCAAAAATCATCGCCACCACCACCAACCACATTCCAGCGCCCGCTATTAACACTGCATTGATCATATAATATTTCGCAAAAAATCCACCAGTAATTGGGATGCCTGCTAAAGAACATAAAAACACAGTCGTTAAAAAGGCTAATAATGGATGGGTCTTGGCCAAACCGTGAAAAGCTTCAAAACTATTTTCTTTCATCTTAACCAATACGGCAAAAATACCGATGCTCGCTAATGAATAAACAACCATATATAAGAGAATTCCTTCATTGGCAAAACTAGAACTGCCATATAATGCAAATAACATGAAACCTGCTTGTGCAATACTTGAATAAGTCAACATTCTTTTTACGCTTCTTTGAAAAACGGCAGTCACGTTACCCACCATCAAAGTACTTACAATAACTAATGGTAATATAATACCCCAAGTTTTTTCAAACGGTTTATATTGAACTAAGTATATGTTGATGAAAGCAATAAAACCAGCCGACTTAGCAATGGTTGCCATGAAGGAAGTAAATACGGTTGGCGCACCATCATATACATCTGGCGTCCAAAAATGAAATGGCGCTGCAGAAACTTTAAAATTCATTGCAGCAAAAATTAAAATGAGTCCCGCCGAAAACATAAACTGCTCATTAAGTATACTAGGATCTGGTGGAATTAAATTAAAGCTACCGGTGGCACCATAAATAAAAGTGATGCCTAATAATAGAATACCTGTTGAAAAAGAGCCCATTAAAAAATATTTAATAGCCGCCTCATTACTGAACAAGCTTTTTTTATCGGAGCCAGTTAAAATATATAATGGGATAGATAAAATTTCAATCCCAATGAACAACATGAGTAAATTATTGAAAGAGGTTAAAATACTTGCACCACAAAGTATAAAAAAGAATAAGGCATAAAAATCAGCAGCATGATTTCCGATTTTTGAAATCTCTTCCCCATTGATCCATATATAAATAAAGGTTAAACAATAAAATAAGGTATTAGTATACAAACCGAATCTTGTAAACGACAACATATTATTGGTATCTACTTCCGCTACATACCAACCATTCAATTGTGCCAGATTTGCTAAAATCAAAAAAATCAAACCAAACAAAGCAATATTTTTTTGCTTATTTTCTCCCTTAATACTCCAGGAAGCAAACATCATTACAACACCTAAAAAAGCAGAAACTATAATTGCATTCATTATTAATGTGTTTAATTTATTTAACGATTATTTGTTGTAAACTATCAGCCGTTAAATCGAATAACGGCTGTGGAAATACCCCTGTAACAAAAACAATGATTAACAAAACGATTAATACTATTTGTGCAGGTTTATTGATTGTTTGCATTTGATTGATCTGAGTGCTTACTTCACCGTAGGCGACCTTTTGGACCATATTTAAGGTATAGATCGCTGCCAATATAATACTTACGCCTGCAGCAGCCCCTACCCAAACATTATACTGGAACAAACTATTAAACATTAAAAATTCACCTACAAAAGCATTGGTTAATGGCAGAGCGATATTGGCTAAAGCAAAACCAACCAATAAAATAGCCAGGGTGGGTTGTTTTTTTGCTAGCCCACCCATTTGTTGCATGGACCTAGTACCCGTTTGTTGTTCAATGATATCTGCGACAATCCATAATCCCAGAACATTAATGCCATGTGAAAATAATTGAAACATTGCCCCTTGTATACCAATTTGATGGTGTGAGAATATAGCCGCATTCATTAAACCAATATGTGCAATGGATGAATAAGCAATTAAACGTTTAATGTCATCTTGACGAATTGCAATAAATGAAGCATATAAAATACCGATCACCGATAAAATAACCACCACATTAATATGTGCAACAAATGCCGTTGGAAATAAAGGCAACAACCATCTAAGAATTCCATACAAACCCATTTTAACCATTACCGCACTCATGACCATAGTGACGGCAGTTGGTGCTTGCTCATAGGCATCAGGCTGCCAAGTATGTAAAGGAAAGATGGGCATTTTGATGGCAAATGCAATAAAAAATAATGCGAAAGCTGTGACTTGTTGTCCCCCAGTTAAATTGGCCTTTGCAAAGGATTGTATCAAAAAACTTTGATCGCTGGTATGCATATAAACATATATAATCCCGATAAGCATCATCAAGGAACCCAAAAATGTATAAATGAAAAATTTAAAGGTAACAGCAATTCTTTTTTCACCACCCCAGATAGAACTTAAAAAATAAACTGGGATCAACGCTAATTCCCAAAAAAAGTAAAATAATAAGGCATCCCCTGATAAAAACACACCCATCAACCCGCATTGTGTAAAAAGCAATAAGGAAAGAAAAATATTTTTTTGCTTGGGCTGATTTTGTGAAGTCGCAATAATAATTGCCGGAAAACTAATTGCAGTTAATAATACTAAAATTTTTGCTAAGCCATCTGCATGTAATAAAAACTGCGCATGCAACACTGAAATCCATGGTACATTAAAATCAACGGCCCCGTTACCTGCCACTACTATTGCGGCTACCAAAGTCCCTAATGTAGAAACAATCGCTATCGTATTTGCCGATTTATCATTTTTAATAAAAAGTAATAATAAGGCGGTAACAAAAGGAATTAATATAAATGATAGTAACATATAGCTTATTAAAATAATTATTTAATCGAATTGTGAAATAAACGCAATAGTAAAGTGTCATTAAACCAAAGTAAAAACAATAATACAATTGCTAAAACCATAAATAAAATATAATACCCTACTTGTCCATTTTGTATCAATCTTAATTGTCTTGCACTATACTGTACTAATTTTCCCGTACCATTTACTGCACCATCAATCACTTGTTTTTCAATACTATTTTTCAAAAATCCAGCAAAACGATTTAAGGGATTTACAATTGCTGTATTGTATAATTCATCTATATGCCATTTATTATAGAAAAATTTGCCAATGAAACTAGTAGGCATTTCGTCTGTTTTCTTTTTATATATTATCACGGCCAATAATAATGCAATCACAGCAATCGTCACTGATACTGCCATTAATAGCCACTCCGTTGCATGTGATAAACCAATTTCAGTAGGTTCCCCAACAATGGTGCTTAGCTGATGTGATAACCAATGATGTCCGCCCATTAATTCAGGAATACCAATTGCACCCGCAATTGCACTAGCCACTGCTAATAAGATTAATGGCAAAGTCATCGCCATCGGTGATTCATGTAAATGCCCTTCTTGATTGGGGGTGCCTCTAAATTTACCTAAAAAAGTAGTGGCATATAATCGGAACATATAAAAAGCAGTCATCGCAGCACCAATCACACCTAACACCCAATACACCGGACTTTTTGCAAATGCTGCTGCAAGTATTTCATCTTTTGAAAAGAAGCCACTAAATGGAGGTACCCCTGCAATCGCGATACATCCTATTAAGAAAGTAATATGTGTGATGGGCAATTTTGATTTTAATCCACCCATCTTACGAATATCTTGTTCGTGATGCATTGCATGAATCACCGAGCCCGCACCTAAGAATAACAAAGCTTTAAAAAATGCATGTGTAATTACATGAAATACCGCGCCAGAATAAGCACCCACAC
This sequence comes from Chitinophagaceae bacterium, assembly GCA_003509845.1. Classification (GTDB taxonomy): domain Bacteria; phylum Bacteroidota; class Bacteroidia; order Chitinophagales; family Chitinophagaceae; genus Sediminibacterium. Next base: position 5,841 of record DOMR01000055.1, read on the forward strand.
CTAATCCTAAAAACATATACCCCAATTGACTTACTGTTGAATAAGCCAATACTTTTTTGATATCATTTTGTTTGATGGCAATAGTCGCCGCTAACAACGCGGTACTAATACCTATGACGGCAATGACAGTTTGTGTAATTTCACTATGGTTAAATAAAATATTGCTACGGGTAATCATATAGATACCAGCAGTAACCATGGTTGCAGCATGTATCAAAGCCGAAACAGGCGTTGGACCCGCCATTGCATCCGGAAGCCAAGTGAACAAAGGAATTTGTGCACTCTTTCCCATCGCACCTACAAATAGTAATAAGGTAATACCAGTGATATCTGCACTAGATAATTTAGCCAAACTTTCTGCTGTGAGTACCTCACTATAGTTCACCGAACCCAACTTGAAAATGATCCAAAATATGGCTAATAAAAAACCCAGATCACCAATGCGATTCATAATAAAAGCTTTTTTAGCCGCATAATTAAAATCACCATTCGTAAACCAATAGCCAATTAATAAATAGGAACATAAGCCAACACCTTCCCATCCAATAAACATAATAACATAGTTATCTCCTAGTACTAGAAGCAACATAGAGAAAATAAATAAATTCAAATAAGCAAAATACCTCGCATAGTGTGCGGAAGATTCCTCCTTCATATACGCAGTGGAATATAAATGTATCAAGGAGCCCACACCGGTGATGACCAATAGGAAAAGACTAGATAAGGCGTCTACTTTAAAA
>DOMR01000042.1:0-848 GCA_003509845.1 Chitinophagaceae bacterium
ATTGGTTTAAGTAGCGCTTATTATTTACAAGAAGCGGGACATCAAGTTACAGTCATTGATCAAAATGATATTTTAAATAATTGTTCTTATGGGAATGCTGGATATGTATGTCCTAGTCATTTTATTCCATTAGCCACACCCGGTATTGTAAAACAAGGATTAAAGTGGATGTTAAATCCACAAAGCCCCTTTTATGTTAAACCACGATTAAGTTTGAGTTTAATGCAATGGGGTTTAAAGTTTATGCAAATGGCCACTGCTGAAAATGTAGATAAAGCAGCCATTCCTTTAAAAGATTATGCGTTGTTAAGTCAACATTGTTATGAAGAGTGGGCTAAGTTACCTCAATTCAAATTTGCCTATGAACATAGGGGCTTGTTAGAGATATTTCAAACTGAAAAAGTCGCAGAACATGCACATCACACCGTAAAGCGTGCACACGAAATAGGATTAACAGATACAGAGCTATTAACGCAGGAAGAGTTGTTTGCTTTGGAGCCCCGACACAAAATAAATGCATTGGGTGCGATCTATTTTAAATGCGATGCGCATTTGTATCCAAATAAATTAATGAAACAATTAATTGAAGATTTAAAATCAAAGGGAGTTCAATTTTGTTTAAATGAGGAAGTGGTTGATTTTGAATTAAACAACGGAAAAATTCAATCGGTGATCACCGATAAAAATAAATATATAGCCGATACTGTGGTTTTAGCTACTGGTTCATGGAGCAGGGAGCTGGTTCAAAAATTAGGTATTAAAATGCCATTGATGCCAGGACGCGGCTACTCAGTTACATTGGAGGATTCTCCATTTCAAACAGATTATCCATCAGTATTAATGGAAGG